>JABBNV010000021.1:5798-8853 GCA_019352125.1 Acidobacteriota bacterium
GCGGTAGTTCAGGTGGGTTTCCACCGCTACGGTGTTAATTCCATCCACCAGCAGACTCGTGGGTACCGAAAGGGTGACCGGCGCCAGGTTTGCGTTGGCTGTGGAAACGGCCTTGCTGGCGTAGGTATTGAAGGTGATGGTGCCGGTGGGCATGTTTGTCCTCCCCACCTCGGTACCGTTCACGTAATAGACGGCCCCGTCATCCGCCACTGTCTTGAGCGTCAGCGCGGTAACGGCCGCAGCGCTGGTGACGTTGAACTGGCTCACAAAATATGCAGCCAGCGGCCGGGTGCTGGCACCGGTGGAAACGTCAATGTTGGTTGCGATGGTGGTGGAGCCCCACCCCAGTACGCCGGCCCCTACCTTCCACGTGGAGGCGTCAAAACCGTTGTTCTTCCACGCGGTGGGTGGAGCTGTGGCATCAAACCTGTAGCTCCAGGTGGACTTTGCTGGAATCAGCACCACACTTTGTGGCCCTACAGGCACGGCAACGGTCACCGGCGCTGCAGTGGTGCCCGTGGCGCCACCATTGTCCGTGACGGTGAGCGTTACTGTGTACGTTCCCGCCACAGCATAGGAGTGAGTGGCGGTGGCTCCGGTGCCGGTGCTGCCATCACCGAAGTTCCACGCGTAGGAAGCAATGCTTCCGTCTGCATCCGTGGAGGTAGTGGCATCAACAGCCACGCCCAAACCGGTCACCAGTGAGGTGAACTTAGCCACCGGTGCCTGGTTGGGCGGTGGGGTACCGCCTACGGTGGCAACTGCGGAGAGATCAAAGCTGACGTCTGGAGTGGAGCGATAATTCAGGTGTGTCTCCACCGCTACAGTGTTAGCTCCACTCACCAACAGGCCCAGGGGTACGCCGATGGTGACCGGGTTGGCATTGGCCACCGAGGTCCGCACGGCCGCCGAGGCGTAGGTGTTGAAGGTGACCGCTCCTGCGGGCATTCCGCTACGGCCCACTTCCACGCCGTTGACGTACACCACTACGCCGTCGTCGGCCACGGTCTTTAGAACCAACTTGGAAACCAATGCCGCGTTATCCACCGTGAAGGTGCGCACAAAGTATGCCGCCAGCGGCCGAGTGCTGTTGCCCGTGGTGACGTCAATGTTGGTACCCAGCCCGGTAGAGCCAAAGCCCAAGACACCAGAGCCGGACTTCCACGCGGAGGCGTCAAACCCTGGGTTCTTCCAGGTGGTAGGTGGTGCTGTGGGATCAAAGCGCCAACTCCACACGGACTTGGCGGCAAGAACCGTCACATCCGTGGCCACGCTAGCGGTGACCGTCACGGACGCCGTCTTGGTGCCGGTGGCACCCTGATTATCCGTCACCGTCAGCGTTACCGTGTACGTCCCAGCCGCCGCATACGCATGCTGAGCCGTGACCCCGGTACCCGTAGCACCATCACCAAAGTCCCACGCATAGGAAGCCACAGTGCCATCAGCATCCGTAGACGCCCCACCGTCCACCGCAACAGACAAATTAGTCACCGCGGAAGTAAACGACGCCACCGGCGGAACATTCACCGGAGCCACAGTGCTGCCCAGCTGGTAATGATGTGCCACCTGAACATCCGTCAGTGCAGTGGGATACACCGCTGCCTCATCCAGGGTGCCGGCAAAGTAGGCGCTGGTGGAGCCCCACGTGGAGTCCCCACCAATTCGCCAGTACCCGGTGTAATCCTGAGCCGCAGTCTGCGGATTCGTGCCTACTTGAACTCCGTCAACATACATCACCATGCCGGCGGATGATTGCGTGGCAACTACCGCGTGCCATGCGCCGTCGTTGTAAGGGTTGGCTGAGGTAATGGTATTCATGGACCCGGTCCACGTGCCAAACACCAGCCGACCGTCATCCTGCATATAGATATGCCGGTCATAGCTGCTGGAAGTCCCGGAATTTTTGTCCCCGAATCCAATCAGCTTGCCACCACGAGTGGTGGTGGTTTTGAACCAGATTTCTAGCGAATAGGTGGTGGGGTTGGAGACAGGATTCTGGGTAGCAACTAGCCCGGAATTGCCATCAAAGCTGGCAGCAGTATCGCTAACGCCCGGGATCACACCCGGGGCGCCCAGCGTGACTCCACCGGAGTAGATTCCGGGGGATCCTGCCGGAGACGAATCCGTTGCCGTCGTGCCAGAAGAGTCACCAAGCCGGAAATACTGGCTAGGTGCATCACCATAGACGGCTGCTCCGTAGGCGTCAGTGGGGGCGCTACGAGTAATGGCGACGTTCTGAGTCTGTGTACCCGTCAGGCCGCCGTCGTCCGTAATGGTCAATGTGATGGGATACGTTCCTGCACCCACATAGGTGTGAGTGATTTGGGCGCCGGTGCCGGTGGTTCCATCACCAAAGTTCCAGGCGTACGCGGTGATAGTTCCGTCATCCGTTGAGGCGCTAGCGTCCAGCGTCACCACCCGGTCATTGACCGTAGACGTGAATTGCGCTGTGGGAGCCACGTTGCCGCCACCGAGATGATAGTGGTGGGCAACCTGGCTAGCGGTGAGCGCCGCTGGGTACACGGCGGCCTCATCAATAGTGCCAGCAAAATACGGGCTGGAGGAGCCCCAAGTATTGTCCCCACCGATACGCCAGTACCCGGTATACGGTTGCGCAGCAGTTTGCGGGTTGGTGCCTACTTGAACACCGTCCACATAGAGCACCATGCCTGCAGAGGATTGTGTGGCCACTACGGTATGCCACTTGCCGTCGTTATACGAATTGGGACTGGTAATCACGTTGGTTGACCCCGTGTATGTACCAAAAACCAATGCTCCGTTGTTCTGCATATAAATGTGGCGATCATAGTTGCCGGACAGCCCCGTGGCCTTGTCCCCAAAGCCGATCAGCTTGCCACCGCTGGTAGTAGTGGTCTTGAACCATGTTTCCAGCGAATAAGTGGTGGGGTTCGTGTAGCTTCGTTGGCTGGCCACCAGGCCGGAGGTGCCATCAAAGGTAGCCGCGGTGTTGTTCACTCCAGAAAGAACGCGGCGCCTTGCGAGACGTGCTCGGCCAGCGTGGCCACGAAGGCCTGCGCCTGTGGGTGGATCTCGG
>JABBNV010000021.1:8863-12797 GCA_019352125.1 Acidobacteriota bacterium
TGGCCACCAGGCCGGAGGTGCCATCAAAGGTAGCCGCGGTGTTGTTCACTCCAGCCAAGACTCCCGAAGCACCCAGGGTGACTCCTCCGCTATAGGTTCCGGGGCTCAGGTTGGTGCTTGCATCAGCCGCTGTGGTGCCGGAGCTTTCTCCCAAGCGGTAATACAGGGTGGGGCTGTCCGCGTAGACTCCCGCGCCGTAGGCATCCGCTGGTGCAGGTTGAACGATGTCCACGCTGTGTGTGACGTACCCCTTCTCCCCACCGTTGTCTGTGACCGTGAGGGCCACGGTGTAGGTGCCCGGCGTTGCATAGACGTGCGAGGCCTGAATGCCGGTCCCGACGGACCCATCGCCGAAGTTCCAGGAGTAGTCCACAATGCTGCCGTCATCCGTCGACGCAGATCCATCCAGCGCTGCGGTGAGCCCTGAAACAGCCACACTGAAAGCGGCAATGGGTGAGGCATTTCCGCCTGGAGCTGTAGACACCGGGGTGCTGGTGGATAGATTGCCAGCGGCATCCACGGCCCGGACAAAGTACCTGTTCTCCCCGCCTTTGGGAACGGTCAGGCTAGTCCCCGTGGTGGTGGCAATCACGCGATCATTGCGCAGAATCTGGTAACTGACGCTGCCGGAGTTGTCCGTTGCTGCGCCCCAGCTCAGTTTGACGGTGGTGGCAGTATTTTGAGATTGGCTGATGTTGCCGGGTTGGCTGGGGGCGGTTGCGTCCGTCTGCGCAAACCGTGCCATGCCGCCGGCCCACTTGTTGACGGCGGTTTTGGTGGCTGCTGTAACAATGTCACCGCCCACCCACAGTGTTCCGTTACTATCCACCTGGGAGGCCCAAATGCCTTGATTCAGGCGCATGGTCATGCTGGGGGTAAAGGTGGGCACTACTGAACCCGTGGTGGAATCCCAGGCGCCTATCCAGTCAAAGGAATCCGCTTCCGTCCAGGCAGTTCCAATACTTGGCCAGGTGAAGGCGTTGGAATAGACGAAATCATGGCCATGCGAACCGGCATACAGCATGCCGGTTTTGCTGGGCGCAATGGTCTGAAAGTCTCCATGGTTCTTGCCTATATTGCCCGAGAGCCGGTCGAAGGTGGTGGGCGAGTAGCTGAACAGGCTGTGCTCCGATCCGCCTACCCAGACCCGGCTGCCAATGGAGGCAATTGCCTGCTGATAATTGTTGGTGCTACTCCACGTTGGGGTCCAAGCGGGGGTGGCCAGCGGAGCACCTGCTGCGGACTGCACCGCGGCAGCTCTGAGCACGGGGGTTGTGCCGGACATGCCAAAGTACCCAGCAGCATAGAACCGTCCACCATCCGCCGCGGTGTCCACAGCCACCACGGTGCCATCAAAATCCGGGTTCCAGTTTGCATCCGGCGTGCCATCCCCAATGGCAACGCGGGCAGCGTTGCGTGCATACACCGTCGAAGTGGGCTGAGCCGCGCTGGTGAGGTGAGTAAATGAGCCACCCAGATACAGCCAGGGTCCACTCACCACCAGATCACTGACGCGAATGACGCCACCGGTTATCCGATTCTCTATCGTCACCTTCCAGTTGCTGGCCGTGGCACCCGTGAGGGGGTCCACCGCCACCAAACCTGGGGACGGGGCGCCATTGGCATTGCCAAACATGCCGCCGGCCACAATGTAGCCATTGGGCAGCACCGCAAGAGTCATCACGGAGCCATCGAGTTTGGGCGCAAAGCTTTGGATCAGCTCACCGGAGTTGACGTCAAAAGCCGCCAGGAACGCCTGAGATACTTTGTCGACGCCGGTAGCCGAAGCGGATCGCTGAACGGAGGTAAAGTTTCCGCCCACGTACATGGTGGAGCCGCTTTGCACGAAGGCCTGTACCTCAACGTCTCCTTCGCGCTTGGGCTTTACGGGACCAGCTACACCCCACGGGCTATCCAACGCTGTGGAGGAGGCTACTGGAACATTGGTTTTGGTGGACGTGCCAGTATCTGAAATGCGTGCGAATCCGGGGTCAAGGGAGCTGATCTGGGGGCGCAGGTACATCTCCGTGTAGGGCCGTGCAGATCCCCCACCAGTGGTCGCGGACCAAAGATACGAGGTGGCATCACTGGTGCCCGTGACGGCCGTACCGTAAGCGAACCCTTGAGTGTATTTCTGCGTGGCATCCGTCAGGGTGTTGGTGTTGACCCGATTGTAGCCATTATCAGCGCCAAAGGAAGCTGTTTGGCCGCCGGCGCCCTTCACCCCATTGAAGGAATACCAGGCCACCACGTGCTCAGCACTGAAGGTCCACACCCATCGATCCATCTTGTCCGTATTGAAGCGCGTTTCCTGCCACTGAGACCCATCCGCTACGGTGGCTCGCTTGAGCCGGATGCCGTCAGGAAGCGCGTCCGGGCGGCCACCGTTGAGCAGATTCTCCACCACGGTGGCCGAATACTGCGTGGTAGCTCCGGACATGGGGCTCAGCCCTGCAGTCTGCAGCGCAGATGGTTGGCCGGTGCCATTATTATTGACCTTCCACCCCTCTCGCCCCTTGCCCACCAGCACCCAGCCACCGCCGTCAGTAGTTTGATCGCAGTAAAACTGCGCTGGAGCACTCATGGCAGGTGTCAGCAGCCAGTACGTACCATCGGCCGACGCGGGGTAATTGGCTTTGATGTCCCAACACGAAGCGGCAGCGGTGGCAGCAGAGAGGCCATCATGCACCATCACGGGGGCGGCTTGGCTAGGTGCAGAGCTCACCACCATCCCTACAATCACCAGGGATCCTACGGCCAGCGATCCTACGGCCTTCTTGATGGTGCGCATGCTAAACACGGGAGCCTCCTCATAGCGAGACCATTTCTTGGGCTTGGCAAAGCCCAGAGACGACTCAAATTGCCCGAAATATCAGGGAATGATGCTTAGAATAGGCCCGCCGAGAGGCGAAAAGTAGGCGTGGAATACGCCTGGGAATACCCGTCTTTGAAATGAGACTACGTGCTTGCCCTCTATCCCATCCTGATGCCGCTGCGTGGCAACAAATTTTTTGGGCCTACGTGTATACCCCGCGCTATTCGAGTGCTAGGTATAGACCAACGCGCGCCACCACCGGCACGCCGCGTGATAGGAACGGCAGATGAGGTCTCAACAAAACTCCGGCTTGGGCGCTGGGGCCAGGGGCATGGGCCACTGGCTCAAGTGGTTAGCGCTAGCTGCGGCATGCCTCCTGGCCCTAGCGGGCACTTTCTCCGTGATCAACCGTGCGCCAGCATCCGCTCCACCTGCTGTATCGCTGGGGCCAGCTGGGGTGTCCAGCGCACCGGTAAAACCGAAGCACATCTTTGTGATCAATCTGGAGAACACCAGCTTCGACAGGTCCTGGGGACCGTCGTCCAAGATCCCCTACCTATCCCAGACGCTACGCCAACAAGGCGTGCTGTTGGAGAATTATTTCTCTATTGTGGGTAGCTCCCTGCCCAACTACATTGCACAGATTTCCGGTCTCGGCCCTAACACCAACACGCTCAAGGACTGCGCCGTCTACCACACCTTTGTGTCTGAGGGTGGGGCTCCCTACGGCCAGTTGAAAGGGAACGGCTGCGTGTACCCGACGCCGGTTCCCACGATTGCCTCACAGCTGACCGCGGCAAAACTGACGTGGAAGGGATACATGGAGGATATGGGAACCCCGTGCCGCCACCCCGTACTCGATAAGGCGGATACGTCCACCACGGCCTCGATCAATGACCAATACGTCACCAGGCACAATCCCTTTGTGTACTTTGCCTCCATCACCGATTCCGCCCAGTGTGCAACCAACGTAGTAGACCTCACGGCACTCACGGGCGATTTGAAGAATGCGTCCACAACACCAAACCTCAGCTACATCACGCCCAATGTCTGCAACGACGGCCATGACTCGCCATGCGTCAATGGCAACGCAGGCGGGCTGGCAGCAGCCAACACATG
>JABBNV010000021.1:12807-17434 GCA_019352125.1 Acidobacteriota bacterium
ATATGTGCCGCTGATTACCAACTCAGCCGCTTTCAAGGACGGTGGGGCTCTAATCATCACCTTTGACGAGGCGGATAAGGAAAGCACGGACGGTGGTAGCGTACAGGCGGATCCTGGCACGCCGCTGCCGGAGATCTTTGGCCCTGGCGGTGGCCGTGTGGGGGCCTTGGTGCTCTCACCCTTCGTGGCGCCCAACACTACGTCCACCGTGACGTACAACCACTACAGCTTGCTGGCCAGCATGGAGGACGCTTTTGGGCTATCACGGCTGGGCTTCGCTGCCACGCCCGCATTGAACGCGTTTGGTACGGATGTCTACAACCGCAAATAGTAGCCTCAGGTGTGGCTTCTCTGTTTCCAACCTGTGGCTTCCCGGACTATTGCCAGGACAGGTATCCCTGGGAACCCTGGAGGGCTAGGGCCACAGTGGCGCTGTTCCCAGATAATCCGCTAGGTCACGGTTGTGCGGCTGGTAGAAAGTTTGCAGGGCTTCCCGGGTGGACTGGGCCATGGGAGCAGGCGCACTGGCGTTAAAGGCAGCGGTGTTGGGCAGAGTGAAGAGGGGGATGTTAAGGAATCTGCACACCGTGTCAAAGGTGCCCTGAACGTCTAAATACAGGTCCTCGCTACGCAGAACCAGTAGCTGCTCCTTGGGGAAGGATCGGTGCCAGTTGAGGATTTGGGGCAGATACACCCCTCGAGCGCGGTAGGAATAGTAGTCATGTGCCGCGCTGTAGTACTGGGGATCTGCGGCCATGCGGCTACCCTCGCCGTGCAATCTATCCTCCTCAGCAGCCAGAGCTGCATCAAAAGAGAGCGGTTCCACGCCGTTGATGACCCGCTCTGCGTAATGCGAATGCGCTCGCTTTACCGGGTCACGGAGCAACGCTATGGCCTTGGTGTTGGGATTCAACGCTTTGACCTGCTCGGCCACGCGATAATCCCACAAATAGTAAGGAGACGCTTCTCCGCTGACAGCCCGATAGCCCAGTTGCTTGGCCTTCAGTGCGCGGTACGTCTCCGTGTGAAAGTGCGAGCGGTACCACCGCGGGCCCCGCTGGGCCTCTTTGAAAAAGTAGTCAGTACTCTTCTTGCCCCGCACCTGAGGAAACAGCCCTAGCACCCCGGAATGCATCAACAGGTAGTTGAACAGGGAGGTGGTGCCGCCACGCTTGCACCCGATGATCAGAAAGTCTGGCATGGGCCTGTTGACGGCGGTGCCCACGGCGTAGCCCCTAGTGGTTACGTCCCCTACGTCCTTCGCCCACCGTGGCGCGATGTCCTTTAGTTGTGCAGTCAATGCCATGCTGGCCACCCTCAGTGTCATGTGCCGCCGCTAGGCGTGCACGGATTTTCTTGTGAAAATGCTCAGGCCATCCAGGTGCAAGCGCTTCTTGTCCAGCAGGCACCAGCCCAACAGAATCAGGCCTCCCGCTGCACACGTAGTAACCAGGAAGTGCCAGTTTTGTCCCATCAGCTGCACCATCAGCAATCCCACTGGCAGCACTGAGCACGCCCCCACAAACAGCGAATAGAGAACCTTGGACGCTTCGAAACGGACATGCAGGAAGATAGTGGATTCAATCGAGGCCAGCGCCGAATCCAAAAACAAACTGAATGCCCACGAGGCCGCGGCCCCAGCGATTCCCCACAGTGGAATGAGAACCAGATTTCCTACGATGTTCAGGGCCAGCACCACCACCTTGTTGGCGGCCATCCAGCCGCTTCGGCCGCTCATCATCAAGAGCGAGTCCACGTTGCCTGCCAGCAGAAAGGTCACGGCACCGCAGCACAAAATAATAAGCGCTACGTTGCCGCTTTCGAATCCCGCTCCCAACCAGCTCAATACCGTTGGCGCAAAAATAGCGAAGATGGCATAGATGGGAGTCCCCAACAGCACAATCCAGCACACCGTGGTGGTGTAGAGGTTTTGGACTTCTTTGATGCGGTTCTGCCCCAAAAGGGCGCTGAATCGTGGCGAAATCACCATCCGCATGGCGGTGGAAATGATCAGTCCTGCACTGACAAACCTGCTGGCCGCCCCGTAGATGCCCGCCGCCCCAGCACCGGCAATGATGCCTACCAGCACCACATCAATCCAAATGATGGATTGCTCTACTCCTGAGGAGAACCAGCGTGGCAACGTGAACTTCCACAGCTCAACGTTCACCGCTCGCGGTGGCCAGTACCGCCCCCCTTCGGTGAGCGAAGATTCCATGATTTTCACGCGGCGGTAGAGCACCGCCAAAGCGGCCACCATAGCTAGGCCAGCGGGCACTGCCCATGCCAGCGAGGCCGCGACGGCGGCACCGCCAAACGCTATAACACCCAGTACCAGCACAGGCCGCAACGCCGGCATGAATATGCTGCCGATGACGGTATAGGGGACAATATTTCCGATGCCACGAGTTGCCGCCAACGCCACCATGGTCAGGGATGCTGCGGGGAGGAACCAGCTTGCCGCACGCACGGCCTGGACCAGCTCGTCGCCGGCCTGGGTACTGTGAGAAAAGAGCAGTGGTGTCACCAGGTTAAGCGCCACAGCCATGCCCGTGGCTACCACGGTCACCGGTACCAGCATGGCCGTCACCACGCCGCGGATCTGCGACTTATCTGAAATTGCCAACCGCGGTAGGATCCACACGGCCGCGGTGTCCATACCCGTTTTGGCTATGCCCAGCACAATGGTGAATATTGCGATGGTCTGCAGCACTACCCCGGAGCCCACGGCGCCCAGGGTTCGGGCCAGGATAAAGGTCAGGGCAAAACCCATCACGGAGGAGGTGGCCGCTCCGGCAAGGCTGACCAGCCCACCCCGCGCTGCCTGGCTACGTTCCTTCGGTGAGGCACCAACGGATAGCTCTGGTTCACGGGGCTTGGGCTTGATGGCGCTCATTGCTCAATAATTCGCTGGGCGGCCACGGGTCGTTTGGACCTCACAATACGTCGATGCACCGTCAGATCGGAAGGATCCGGCCGAACGTCCGCAACTGCTAACTTGGCTGTCTTGGCGCCGTTGCCGACCGTGATCTCACGCCGGCCAGTGGACACCAACACTGTGCCGGTCAGGTGCGCGGCAACGTGCTTAATTTCCGCGGCGTTCAGTGCCAGCACATCAATCTTGGTGCGGAACATTTCCCCCACCAGCAATACCGAATCAGAAAGCCGCGCTGCTGCCAAGCGGCTGGCGTGCGGTGCGCTGGGAGGGACAGCCAAAATGATGATGTCTCCAGACCCCTTGGTTGCCAACCGGTGACGCACAGACTCGGTAACAAATTCATCCACCGCGAAGCTGGATTTATCTTGATCAGGCTGGAAAACGGTCAGCGACAAGTTCTTGGCGGAACTAAACTGCAGTCCGTCACTCGTCCCAGGGACACTCTGGAGCGCTAGAGATTCAGATAATAATGCAATCTGTTCCTCCTGTGCCTGCATCAGAATCATCTGCACAGGGGCACCCGTCTCGGCCAAAGCCACCGCAAGATTCGCTGCTACGTCAGAGCCTTGCGGTCGTCTTGTTTCATCGATCACGGTGAGTACGCCCAAGTGGTGGCGAGAGGACGCCAATAGGCGTTCCCGCAGGACGCGGAACTGATCCAGATCATTGCCCGTTGCGGGCAAGGTGGGCCGGGTAGCCAACAGGCTGGCGAGCAGAGGTCCCGCCCCGGCCCCACGAACGTCGTACCAGTCCCGCACCCGGCGATCCAGAATGTTGACCAGAAAGGCAAGTACCAAACCCAGAACTAACCCAGCAAGCAATCCGGTGACCATGACCAGGGGAGGGTTGGGTGATAACACCACGGCGTTTTCGGTGGCCGGGTTCAGAATGGACCCGCCGCTGGTATCCACCAAGGCCAGCTGATTGAGCTGGGACTGGACGCTACCAATCTGCGTGAGCACGGATGAATCCGCCGCGCCCTTCGCATTGCCAAGCGAGGCTTGTAGCGTCACCATCTGCTCCTGCAGTTGTGCCTGAAGTTTTGTTTTTCGGCTCTCCGCCTGTGCCTGCCGATAGGCAAGATATGCAGTGGCCAAAGCATCTGCCCCGGAGCGTGCTTTTTCTACGGTGGTAGACGTGTAATCCAGTGACATGGTTGTTCCGGTGGCTAATGCCGCGACGCTCAGGCCCTTGCGCAATTCGTTGACGCCGTCTCCGGTGTGCAGAGTCTGGGCGGCAGCCGTAGCCACGGCGTAGGACGTTGCCACCTGCTTTTCCGTAGCCGAGTCCAACAGCGCGGAGTTTGACTTGCCTGGGTTGAACGGATCCGTGGTGATAACGCTGAGATTGACCACGGTGGTGGCGGTAGCCGTGGTTTTGGTGACGAAAAGATACGCGGCTGCCGCCAACAACGCAAGGACGGTTACCACCGCAACGATTTTCCACTGGCGTTTAAGAACCGCACCGTAGTGGCCGATTCCAACGGCAGAGTTCTCATCCATGTGACCCTCAGATCCACCGGCTGAGCACCGGCACTACGCCCAAATAGGGAGACCGACATCGGCCCCGGGCAGAGTCGATGAATGAAGAATATTGGCGGCCGTTGCCACCGTATACAGGTATTCAGGCGGGCGCAGTGGAGTAGAAATACGTGTTGTTAGCCCTGGCGGCCGTTGCCATACTGGGGCC
>JABBNV010000021.1:17444-19125 GCA_019352125.1 Acidobacteriota bacterium
GGGGCCATTAGCGACCGGAAAGGACGGGAATCTGTGGCCATTTACACACCTGAGCCCGCATTCCCCCGGGCTGCAGTACGGTCCCAAAATTCGCTCAATCAGGTAGGGCTTCCGGGCCAAACGGCTGAACTGCCCCGATGGCCGTTCAGCGCGGTCTTCCTGGGCTACCCCGTGTGGTGGTTGCTGGGCCTGAGCGATCTGGTGTGGATTGCCGCTGGCGCGGTGATGTTCTTATACCTGGTGAGACACCGCTCCACAGTGGTTCCTAAGGCCTTCTTTTTTTGGGGTGTGTTTCTGGTCTGGATGCTGTGCTCTGTGATTGGCATCGACAACTCTGATCGGCTTATTGGCTTCGTCTACCGGGCTCTGATCTACATTTCGCTGACCATCATGGCTGTCTACATTTACAACGCTCGGAAACAGCTAACCCCACAATATGTCTTGGGGTGCCTCACGTTTTTTTGGGCCGTTGTGGTGATTGGCGGATACTTGGGAATACTGTTTCCGCTAGTGATCATTCACACGCCGTTGAGCTTGATCTTGCCAAGTTCACTGATGCAAAATGAGCTGGTCAATCAGATGGCCATTCGACGGTTGACCCAGTACAACCCAGCCGCGTGGGATTATATTGATCCACGGCCCAGCGCACCCTTTCTGTATACCAACAATTGGGGGGCAGCATTCTCCCTTTTAATGCCCCTCGTCATCGCATATTTGGTCAAGGTGCGGGGAACGCGCCGTTTTTGGTTGATCCTGGTGGGCATCCCCATCTCCTTTGTGCCCGCATTTCTGACCTTGAACCGAGGGATGTTTCTAGGGCTCGGAATTGCGCTTTTTTACGCCGCTCTACGGTTTGCACTCACCGGCAACAAGAAGGGACTCGCGGCAATATTTGGCATCGGGGTTCTGGTTGCTGTTGCCCTCATACTGCTACCTGTAGCGGAACGGCTCCAGAACCGATTGCAGGTCAGCAGCACGACGCAGGACAGGGAATCCCTGTACACCGCGGCCATCGACCAAACCAAGCAGTCACCTATCTTTGGATTTGGCGCACCGCGCCCCTCCCAGATCCCGGGAGCACCCTCAGTAGGCACCCAGGGCCAAATCTGGATGGTGCTCTACTCACATGGCTTTGTTGGCGCCCTGCTGTTCCTGGTGGCCTTCCTGGTGATGTTCTTTGCTACCTTGCGGCGGCACGACGCTCTAGGCCTGGCCTGCAATACGGTGTTGTTGGTTTCTCTGGTGGAAATCTTCTACTACGGCATGCTGGCATCCGGGCTGGGGCTGATGCTGCTGGTTGGAGCGCTGGGACTGGCAACAGGTGAACCGGCCATGCGTCGGGGAAAAACCCTCATGGCACGAAGGACGGATATTCATGAGCCTCATTTCTGACCTCCGGAGCGACATTGGCGCAAACCACGGGCAGCTAAAGGGCCAATTCGCCGTCGCCTTCTTCCGTATTGCGCACGCTAGCCGGCTGCCACTGAATAAACCTGCCAACCCGCTGGCCCTAGTGGTGGGCGTGGCGTATCGGCTCATCGTCGAATGGATTCTGGGCATCGAAATACCCTGGCGCACCACCATAGGTTCGCGCCTGCGGCTGTTTCACGGTGTTGGAATCGTGATCAATGACCAGACAGTGATAGGCAACGGCGTGAGCATCCGGCAAAACGTGACCATC
>JABBNV010000311.1 GCA_019352125.1 Acidobacteriota bacterium
GGTCAAGAAGTCCGCGGAGGCAATGTTGGCGAAGATCAGCGAGATTGCGGCCGTGATCAAAATGGTGATGACACGCAGCTTGAGGGTTGGC
Source organism: Acidobacteriota bacterium (assembly GCA_019352125.1). Lineage (GTDB taxonomy): Bacteria > Actinomycetota > Actinomycetes > Actinomycetales > Micrococcaceae > JABBNV01. The sequence continues at coordinate 92 of JABBNV010000311.1, forward strand.
TTGATCTGGCGGAGGCTGTCTATGGAGGAAATCAAGGTGAGCGAGCCACCGTACATATTTAGGGCTGTGACGGAAATCAGGCCCAGCGCCGCGACGAACAACGCAATGGATCCGAATCCGGGAAACAGCTGGTCCGCCGTGGACTTGATGGAGCCGATGGTGTCAAAGTTCTTGCCAGCAGCGGCGGCAATGAATGCACCGATGAACATGACCCAGATGCCGCCCAGGGCACTGCCCCAGAAGGTCCAGCGGAACGTACCCTTGGCAGACGTTGGCGGCAAGTAGCGGGAATAGTCTGAGACGTAGATGGCCCATGAAATCTGGTATCCGGCAGCAACACCAAGCTGTCCCAGGAAGGGCACTATGTTAAAGTCCCCGAGGTTGAAGGCGCCCGCAGGCAACTGCAGATGAATCACGGCGGCCACTGTGAGCAACACCAGCATGGCGATGGTCAGGTACGTCAGGTACCGCTCGAAGCCATGGATCAGGTCGTAGCCGAAGAGCGCCACTACAAAGGCAATAATCGTGACGATCCAGATCCAGAGACTGTCCGAACCGGCATGAACCGACCCCTGGATGGCCTGACCGGCAAGAACCGTGTTGAAGACGTTGAAGCCCGCGTATTGCAGGTACGCGAACAGCCATACCAACAAGGCACCTATATAGCCGAACTGCGGTCTGGATTGAATCATCTGCGGGAGCCCCAGCTGGGGCCCCTGGGATGAGTGAGCCGCCATGAACAAGGTGCCAATGAGCGTCCCTGCGGCGATGGCTATCAGCGACCAGATCAGGTTTCCACCGGTGGTAATGCTGATCAGCCCCACGGCCAGCGTGGCAATCTGAGCGTTGCTCATGAACCACAGCGGCCCAATATGGGAGACCTTGCCGTGACGTTCGTTAAGAGGGACATAGTCGATTGACCGAATTTCCGGCCCTCGCCCCTGTGCGTGACCCGTGGCTATGCTCATCACTTATCTCCTTGAAAATGTGGCCCGACACCAAGTGGTGCCAGCTCCGCCTCCGAAAACGTGGTTCAAGTTCCGGATTATTACCGGAAATGCCGCGGAACTCCTTGTGAGATGTGACGACGAACACATGCGAACCGTCGATTAGTGTAGGGCGAAAAGCGACCCCTCGGATATGTGCAAATGGACAATATGCACGACGGATTTCAGTGCGGATGCCTAGCGCTGTCAATCGGGTAGGCAACGAACGCGAAGCGTGAACTGTCCCTGGACCAACTGTTGACGTTGATGGTGCCTTGGCCGCCAAACAGTGAATAACTCTGGATGGGGGTGGACCATTCCTCCAGGGACACCACTTTGACGTTCACGTGTCGGTTGGACGGGTGCCCCAGAGTTCCGGCGGGAAAGGAAATGTATGCGGCCCAGCGGTTGTCCGGTGAGAGGTGCGGGAACCAGTCCACCGTCTCACTGGTGAGGAGCCGTTCCACGGCGCCCGTTCCGTCATTGATCCGGGCCAGCTGGGCGTGGCCCGGCGCGGTGCTACCTGCCTCCGTGTTGTAGTAGATCCATTGGCCGTCGGGGGACCATTCGGGCCCATCCAGATGCGCTTTTCCGGTCTCCGGGCGCGTGATAAATCCATCAGCAAGGTTTAAGACAGCCAGTTGCCCGGGCTCACCGAAGTCTTTCAGGTCCACGTACGCCAGACGCTTTCCATCGGGGGAGACCCCATGAAGGAAGTGCCACCTACCGTCATCCCGAGTAATGCGTTGAACTGCCCCGCCAGTGAGCTTGGCACGGTAGATGTGCCCGTCATTGGCGGAGAGGAAGACATGACGGCCGTCGGGGTCCAGCACATGGTCATTGTTCAGACCCGGCAGACCCTCGTAGTGGATCTGTCGAAGGCCCTGCTCCGGGTGTTCAATGTCGAGGGCCCAGAGCAGGCCGTTTCCGTTCAGGTAGAGAGCATTCCCATCGAGTGACCAGTTGGGGGCTTCTATTTGAAGCTGGTCCGTCTGGAACAGCAGTACGGGCTCCGCATGGGCCGGGCCGCCGATGAATACTTGCGATGTTTGACCCTGCGCCAGGGTGGGAAACGAGGCCATTAGGCGTTGCCTGCCGCTACCAGTTGGTCCAGCAGTTCGGGCGTGAGCGGGCTGCCGGGGAACGCTGCAAGCCGTCCCAGTGGCATGGAACTCAACATGGCCATCATGGAAGGGTCCGCAAGAGCGTTGGCCATGGATTCGTCGTCGTCCGAATTGGCGATGGCCGCTTCAAAAGCGCTGCCCAGCACCGGGCCGCCCACTGGGTGAGCCATCCATTCACCGATGGTTGAGTTAGTGCTCAGAACCATCGCTGCCTGGTTCCCTTCAACCGTCACGGAGGCGGAGACGCGCAGATCCCGTGATGATGCGCCCACCTCCACCAGGTAGTCTCCGCCCTCCACCGTCCACGCTGCTGCTGGCACGTTGTAGTAGGCCAAGTCCTCGCAGGGGATGGCCAGCTCAACGCGCTCGGACTGCCCGGCCTCCAGCGCGATGCTGGCGAAGGCGCGCAATTCCCGTTGAGCACGCACCACGGTGGATCCGGGCAGGCCTACGTATGCCTGCACCACCTCCCGGCCGGCCCGGGTGCCGGCGTTGGTCACCTCCACGCTGACGTGCACGCCCGCCTGGCTGGCGGAAACCTGCAGGCCGTCATAGGCAAAGGTGGTGTAGCTGAGCCCATGGCCAAACGGGTAGCTGACGTCCACGGTGCGGGCGTCGTAGTACCGGTACCCCACAAACAGGCCCTCGCTGTAGCGAACATGGGAGTTTTCCCCCGGGAAGTCCAGGAACGCGGGGGTGTCCGCGAGCTTCACCGGGATGGTTTCGGCCAGTCGGCCGGAGGGGTTGACCACGCCAAAGAGCACGTCCGCCACGGCGCCGCCACCTGCCTGGCCCAGC
>JABBNV010000312.1 GCA_019352125.1 Acidobacteriota bacterium
GAACTGTGGGCTGATAGAACAACCCCTCCGATGTGCCGCCGGCCGCCAGAGTTGCCCCGGCAGCCACAGAGTCCTGAACAATCGAGTCGATGCGGTCCAGTTGCTTCTGGTCGATGATGGGACCCAAGGCTACTTGCCCGGTTTTCGGGTCACCCACGGGCAGGTGAGTCGCCTTCCCCACCAGCGCCTCCACGTACTGGTCATAGAGGGATTCGTGAACAATGTGCCGTCCCGTGGCCATGCAAATTTGGCCCTGATGCATGAATGACCCAAATGCGGCGGCGGAGACGGCCTTTTCCAAATCCGCACCGGGCAGAACAATCAGTGCGCTGTTTCCACCAAGTTCAAGGTGCGCACGCTTGAGGTTCCGCCCTGCAGATTCGCCAACAAGCCTGCCAGCAGCGGTGGAGCCAGTAAAGGCGATGACGCGAACTTCACGAGCTTCGACGACGGCGGTGCCGATCTCGCGGTCACCGGGCAGTAGCGCAAGTAGACCAGCAGGCAAACCCGCCTCTTCAAAAATGCGAATAATGGACACACCACCACACACTGCGGTGCGGGGGTCCGGCTTGAGGAGCACTGCGTTTCCGAGCGCCAGCGCCGGGGCCACTGCCCGGATGGCGAGGATCAAGGGGAAGTTGAATGGGGCAATCACGGACACTACCCCTACAGGCTGGCGCCGCGCGAAAGACCATCGCCCTTCATTGCTGGTGAGCACCTCCCCCGCCGGGTGTGAGGGAAGGGCAGCAGCCTCATAACACTCATTCGCAGCGATATGGGTTTCCAGCCCAGCCTTCGGCCCGATCCCCCCGGATTCACGAACAATCCAAGACTCAATTTCAGCTGCGTGTTCTTGCCACAGGTCTCCTGCGCGACGCAGCACCGCAGCGCGTTCTTCTGGATTCTTCGCCGCCCAGTCCACTTGTGCCGAAGCCGCCACGCTGGCCGCCTCAGTGACGTCTGCCACCGAGGCCACGCCGTAGCTACCCAAGGTTTCACCCGTGGCTGGTTCGACGCTGGCGGCTGTCCCTGCTCCCCCAGAGCGCCAACCGTTCAGGTAGATCTTGCCATCCCAAAGAGCGGAATCGAGCAGTGTCATGGCCGCGGCCTTTCGTCGTGCTGTCAGAGGCATCAGTGCATCCTGATGAGCCCATCCTAAGCACCCCCTCCTCAACTTGTACCTAGCAGCCGCTCCGGTTTTCCTGTGTACAAATACCGCGGCCCATTAATTCGACATCGAAAACACAACGACCTGCGGGCCTCGGCAGGCTCGACCACCGCGGAACGGTGATGGAGCCTGCCGAAATCCGCAGGTCTCGACAGACTAAACCAAGGTGTACTAGCGGCCGAGTTCCGCCGTTGGCACCTTGAACGTCTCTTTGGCCGTCAACGCCGATACAGCCGCGATGACGCAGATGACTCCACTGAAGATACTGATCTGTACCCAGCCGCCGGGGCGGATTCCACCCATGGCCGCCACAATGGTGGGCGCAAACCCGGCCATGAGGAAGCCAATCTGGGTACCGATTGCCAGGCCCGAGAAGCGAACCTTGGTGCTGAACATTTCGCCGTAGAAGGATGGCCAAACGGCATTGGCAGCACCGTAACCGCAGGCAAAGAACACGATGGAAACGAAGAACATCAACGGCACACTGCCTGATTCCAGCGAAAGCAGGAACAGCGGCGTCATAACAGCGCTGGCCAGGGCTCCGTATATAAAAACGGGCTTGCGGCCAATCCTGTCTGCCAGAATTCCGAAGAGGGGTTGAGTACCCAGCGCGAAGACGTTGGCTACAACTACCAGCCACAGCGTGATGGTGCTGCTAACGTGTGCCACATTCTGGGCGTACGAGATGGCAAGGGTGCCAAAAACCGTACTAATGGCGGCAATAAATGCGCAGAGGATTACCCGCACCACATCGCGCCAGTGGTCGCGGAACAGGTCTGCCACAGGAATCTTGGCAATCTGGTCATTCTTTTTGGCCAAGGCAAATGCGGGCGGCTCAGTCAGTGAGCGGCGGATAAAGTAAGCCACGACCACCACGATGGCGCTGATCCAGAAGGGAATCCGCCATCCGATGCCGTACTTGAGGTCATCCGGAAGTGCCACCACGGGGATGAAAATAAGTGCTGCCAGAATCTGGCCGCCCTGCGTGCCCGTCAGAGTCCAGGAGGTGAAGTAGGACCGCTTGTTGTCTGGAGCATGCTCCAGCGTCAGCGACGATGCACCAGCCTGCTCACCTGCTGCCGACAGCCCCTGGCAGAGGCGTGCCAGCACCAGCAGAATAGGGGCCCACCAACCCACCGTTTTGAAGTCCGGCAAACATCCAATGACGAAAGTCGATGCACCCATCAGCACCAACGTGACCAGCAGTACCCTCTGCCGGCCAATTCTGTCCCCAAAGTGCCCCAGGATCACGGCGCCCACGGGCCGTGCAACGTAAGCAAACCCAAACGTAGCGAAGGACATGATGGCCGCATTCGCGTCAGCGGTGGGAAAAAATACATGCGGGAAGATCAACGCGGCGGCTGAGCCAAATATGAAGAAGTCATAATACTCAACTGCACTGCCCAAGAAGCTGGCGATTGCCGCCTTTTTGGGTGTGCCAGCCGGAGTAACCACGCCACCCTCTGCGAGGGGAATTGTTTGTTTCATCGGTTTCCTTTGTGCGACTACGTTGTCTCAAAAATGCTGATGTCCGAAGTAGCCTCGAAGTTTGAACGCGTTTCCATATGGTGGAAACAACTTGTGCTATATAGAAATGATGACCGTGATACAGGTCACTTGTCAAGATCTATTGCCGCCATCTAGTCATAGCTCTCACTATGTGGCAATATAGGAACGTGACTGTGACTGAGAACACGAAGACTGACATGGTGGGCAAGGCCCTGGGACTGCTGGTTCTGCTGGGCTCGGAGCCCCGTGGTGCAAGCGCGTCAGAGCTGTCCAAACTTGCTGAGCTGCCCTTCAGTACTACGTAC
>JABBNV010000313.1 GCA_019352125.1 Acidobacteriota bacterium
ACGGCGCTGACACCTTCGACTGCGTCTCCCCCACCCGCGTTGCGCGAACCTCCGCCTTCTACACCCCGGACGGACGGTTCAACCTGGCCAATGCCCGGTTCCGAGCTGACTTCGCACCCTTGGTGGAGAGCTGCGACTGCTACGCCTGCACCAACTACAGCCGCGCGTACATCCACCACCTATTCCGTGCCAAGGAAATGGTGGCAGCCACCCTGGTCTCAATCCACAATGAGTACTTTGTGATCAAGATGGTGGACGACGCACGGCTGGCCATCGAGGACGGCTCCTACTTTGACTTCAAGGCCGAGACGCTGGGCAAGTATTACGCTCCGCGCAGCTAAGCCACCTCAACGGTGCCGTAGCTGGGCTCACGCTTCTTGATCCAGCCAATCACCAGCGCGGTCACCGGCACCAGGACGTACTCCACACACGTCTTCCAGAGGAAGCCAACAATGACGTAGTTGGCAAAGGTGCCGACGTCGGTAATGCCAATAACGGATGCCGCGATGGAACAGAAAATCAGCGTGTCCACAAACTCGCCCACGCCCGAAGAACCCATCAGACGCATCCACAACTTCTTCTCTCCCTGACGGGCCTTGAGGCGCACCATAATCAGCGAGTTGATGGTCTGGCCTGCCAGGAATGCCACCAGTGACGCCAGCACAATCTGTGGAACCGGGCCCAGCGCATTCTCCATGGCGGTTTGCTTGGCCACTCCAAAATCATCCGTAAATCCGGGCAGGATGATGATGATCCAGTAGCACAGGGAGGCAAAGATACTCAGCGCAAACGTGGTCAAAATGGCGCGACGAGCCACCCGGAACCCGTAGACCTCGCTGATCACATCGCCCAGAATGTAGGCGATCGGGAACAGGAAGAAACCGCCATCGGTGGTGATCGGGCCCAACTGGACGCCCTTGGATCCACCAATGTTGGAGAGAATCACGATGACGGCCATCGCCGCAATCATGATGCCAAAATAGGGGCTGCCAATGCTGGCAAATTTGGCCTTAACCATAGAGACGGCGGGCGCAGCGGAGCTGGGTTGTGACATGGGAACTAATCCATTCGACGGGTAGTGGTTCGCACTGCGAGGAGCTCAATGCTCCTCGTGGCTGTATTAACACTGGGCCCGTCTGCACCCGGGCCGCCCCTATTCTCCCACAAAAGGCCCGCGGTCAGTTCTTGAAATAGCCATACGCGTGGCCCGGCTCCTCGTCCAGAGCGGTTGGCCCCTTGTTACTGAACGCCCCGATGTGCACCGCCAGTGCCGAAACACAACAGCAACGGTTGCGGCCAATCTTGTCCGAGATCATGCCATAGACAGGCTGCAGCACCATGAAGATCAGCAGTGCAAAGAAGTTCACCGTCATGAAAGTTGAGTTGTCCTTCAACGTGCCCTTCGCCAGGATGTGCAGGTAAGTCGTCAAGGTATAGAAAGCCACGGCGCAACCACATCACAGTAACGGCGGCAATGGCGCCTATTACGAAGGGGATGCGCCAGCCCCACGAGTGCAGCTAGTTCGCGCTGAGGAATCGTTGCAAAATGATCTGCACCGTCACTGCCAGCACCTGGCCGCTGATCAGGGTGACGTACGGGAAGCTGGAGAAGAAGACGTGCGCAAAGTTGGTACTAAAGATGGTAACGCCGTAGAAGTCGGACCAGCGCACCATGTTGCCCATGGAGCCAGGGGGATATTGCCCACTACTGATCTCCGCTTGATTTATTCCCGATGTGGATCAAGACCGACGCTCATAATGTGCACTCCCGGAACCACCGGGCGGCACCGTCCAAATTCGAGGGCAACGCTAGTGCTCGACGGCGACACGGACAACACTTGGACAGCGCACGGAGGCCACCAGCCTCAGGACATCTGAGAGGATAAATTACGATTCTGACAAATATCTGAAAATTTACTAGGAGTACTTGGACAAGTGAGAACAGACACATAAAGGTAATGGTGGGTGGACTGCACTCAATGACGCGTGCGATTCAAAGCAGTCAGGTCCATGAGGCCTTTTTCCACTCGCAGCGCGTTGCTTTCCGGGGTATTCCTGCGCGCAAGTCAGGCAAGAAAATTCAACGCACCTCTATAGGGAGATTCATGAGCAAGAAGCAACGTCGTGTGGGGACAACCATCCTTGCAGCGCTGACTGGCTTGGCTATCACCGTTACCGCAGGGAATATAGCCAATGCTGACGAGAAAGCGCCATCCACAACATTGGCCGCTGGAATCCAGACAGCCAAAACTACCTCAGCTTTCCACCCGACCGCCAAGTTTGGAAAAAACCTAGCAACTGCGTCCGGCCCCATTTCAGTATTCATTCAGCTCACCGGTCCAGGGACATTTGATGCCACGCAGCCGCAGTCGGTCAAGGATGGGAAGGCTGCACCGGTCAACAAGTCTGGGATTGTCAAGGACATGCGGGCAAAGATCAATGTCACTGCCACAAGCGTCGCCAAGGAAGCTGGTGCCACGGCCCAACTTTACGTCACCACCAACACCATCCCAGGCATTGCCATCACCGCAGATGCGGCCAACATTCGCCTGCTCTCGCACCGCTCCGACGTCGTAAAAATCACACCGATTGTGTCCAAACACTTTGAGAACAAAGGAACGGACATCGACACTAAGGTGTTGAATGCTTGGACCCAGAACCACGCCACGGGCAAGGGAGCTACCATCGCCGTGCTGGATACAGGACTGGACTACACACACGCTGACTTTGGCGGCCCCGGCACCGTGTCCGCGTATACCAAAGCTAAGGCGCTCACCACATTTCCTACCGCGGCGGACGGTGTCTCCGACCCGAACAAGTTCATTGGCGGACACGATCTGGTGGGCGACGACTATAACGCAGACCCCGCCGCGGGCGTCGGCTACCAACCGATCCCTCACCCAGATGACAACCCGCTGGATTGCACCACCGCTGGCCACGGTACTCATGTGGCCGGCACGGCAGCGGGGTATGGCGTCAAT
>JABBNV010000314.1 GCA_019352125.1 Acidobacteriota bacterium
CTGTTCCAGCATGACCGTTCCGGAATTTGGCGACTACAGGAGGAACTGGCCTTTGGCGGCGCAACCCACTAACAAGCAGTCCACCACGGCACCGCTGACCATGAACCGGCGTGATCTGAAACTGGCTGTACTCACCAAGCGTGAAGCTTTTGGGGCGGCCAAACGGGCAAAAAAGGGATTCTTCGCCGTAGCTTTGGCCTTCGCCATGTTCCAAGTGGCGCGGCTCAATGCGTTCCTGCCGATGCGCGCGTTGACACAGTACAGCCGTCGACACGGGCCGCTAATGGCAGCGGGGGTCGGATACAACATGTTCTTCTCCATCACCGGTTTGCTCACCACGGGCTTCTCCATAGGCGGCTTGGTCCTGCAGGGGAACAAGCCACTGACGGACGCGGTGATCAACTCGGTGGCCACGAGCGCTCCCGGTCTGCTGAAGGTCAACGGCCAGGATGGCCTGATGGATCCGGAAAAGCTGCTGAACCCCGCTGGACTTGGCTGGGCGGCGATTATTGCCGCTGTCGTGACGATTGTGACCTCCCTGGGCTGGATCCAATCCCTGCGTGACGGCGTTCGCGGGGTCTTTGAGCTGCCCCCCGTGCAGTCAAACCCCGTAGTTGCCAAGGCCCGGGATGTGGGCATTCTGTTGCTGCTGGGTGTGGCTCTGATTCTTACGTCCGCCGTGACCGTGGTCTTCGGTGCTGCCCTGGGTTTCATGGCGGACAAACTCCACTTGGACAAAGCCATTGCGCAACCCACCGGCTTTGTGGTGGGGTTCCTGATCGCCGTGCTGCTGAGCTGGTTGACGGCTCTGATTGTTTTCCGGCTGGCGGCTGGCCTGAAACTGCCGCGCCGAATCATCTGCGAAGCAACCCTGCTGGCAGGCGTGGGAACGACCATTTTGCAGCTGCTCAGTAACTTCCTGCTGGCCAAGGCGGGCGCCAACCCCGTGCTAGCGTCTTTCGCCGTCATTATCGGGCTGCTGATCTGGTTCAACTTCGTCTCGCAGGTCTACCTGATCGCGGGTTCATGGGCGGCTGTGCGGAATGCGGACTTTGAGGCTGCCAAAGCCAAGCCGGAGAAGTTCGTCCGTGGAGCACGCCGGCCAAGAGTCACCCGCCCCTAAAAACTCCCCTTAACCTAGCAACGCGGGTGCTCAACTGGTCGCCATAACGCCGTTATAGCGACCAGTTGAGCACCCGCGTTGGAGGAACGCTGGGGTGCTAAATGCTTCGAGCCAGGATGGCCTGCTTGACCTCGGCAATGGCCTGCGTGACCTGAATGCCACGCGGGCATGCGTCGGTGCAGTTGAAGGTGGTGCGGCAGCGCCACACGCCTTCCTTGTCATTGAGGATCTCCAAACGCATATCGCCAGCGTCATCACGAGAATCGAAGATGAACCGGTGAGCATTCACAATGGCCGCCGGGCCGAAGTACTGGCCGTCCGTCCAGAACACCGGGCAAGAGGAGGTGCACGCGGCACAGAGGATGCACTTGGTGGTGTCATCGAAGCGTGCGCGTTCTTCCGCGCTCTGCAGGCGCTCCTTGGTGGGCTCGTGGCCCTTGTTCACCAGGAAAGGCATGATTTCGCGGTAGGACTGGAAGAACGGCTCCATGTCCACAATCAGGTCCTTCTCAACCGGGAGGCCCTTGATCGGCTCCACGGTGATGGGCTTCTTGGTGTCCAAGTCCTTAACCAAGGTCTTGCACGCCAGGCGGTTGCGGCCGTTGATGCGCATCGCATCGGAGCCACACACGCCGTGGGCGCAGGAGCGCCGGAAGGACAGCGATCCGTCCTGCTCCCACTTGATCTTATGCAGGGCATCCAGCACGCGGTCCGTACCGAACATGGTGACCTGGAAATCTTCCCAGGTGGCCTCCTCGGAGACCTCCGGGTTGTACCGGCGCACTCGGAGGGTCACATCAAAGGTGGGGATTTCGCCGCCGCCGCCGACGTGAGCTGGCAGCTCAATCTTGGATGCGGGTTCCGGCGCAGTTTCAGCCGTTTCGATGCTCATTAGTACTTCCTCACCATCGGCTCGTAGCGCGTAAAGATCACTGGCTTAGTTTCCAATCGAATGCCAGCAACGTGTTCTGTAGTTTCGGCGTTGGCATCCTTGTAGGCCATGGAGTGCAGCATGAACTTCTCGTCATTACGCTCCGGGAAGTCCTCACGGAAGTGGCCGCCGCGTGATTCTTCGCGATGGAGTGCAGCAACCGTCATGACGCGGGCCAGATCCAGCAGGAAGCCCAGTTCGACGGCTTCCAGCAAGTCCAGGTTGAAGCGCTTGCCCTTGTCCTGCACCGTGATGCGGGAGTAGCGCTCTTCCAGCAGGTCGATGTCGCTGAGCACCTTGTTGATGGTTTCTGCGGTGCGGAACACCTGCATGTTGGCGTCCATCGTGTCCTGCAGTTCCTTGCGGATAGCAGCTACGCGCTCACCACCAGTGGAGTTACGGACGTGATCCAACAGGGCCGTGGTTTCGCTTGCTGCCTCTTCAGGTAGCTCCACGTAATCAGCAGTTTGCGCATATTCCGCGGCGTAGATACCTGAACGCTTACCGAAGACATTGATGTCCAGCAAGGAATTGGTGCCCAGACGGTTGGAGCCGTGCACGGACACACAAGCAACCTCGCCGGCTGCGTACAGCCCGGGGATGATCGTGTCATTGTCCTGCAACACTTCACCCTTGATGTTGGTGGGAATACCACCCATCACGTAGTGAGCCGTGGGGAACACCGGAACCGGCTCCGTGTACGGCTCCACACCCAGGTAGGTGCGTGCAAACTCGGTGATATCCGGCAACTTGGCGTCAATGTGCGCCGGCTCAAGGTGCGTCAGGTCAAGGAGCACGTAGTCCTTGTTCGGGCCGCAACCGCGGCCTTCACGAACTTCGTTGGCCATGGATCGCGCCACAATGTCACGCGGGGCCAAGTCCTTGATAGTGGGTGCGTAACGC
>JABBNV010000022.1:0-3510 GCA_019352125.1 Acidobacteriota bacterium
ATGAAGGCTTTGCGCCGTCTTTGAGTGCGCCGGTAGGGTTGCAGACATGAACGATCCCCAAGATTCAGTCCTCTCAGGCCAGGCAAATTCTCGCGGTGACATCGACGGCATTGACGTCGAGGCGTTGCGCACAAGTGTGGCCAGCCAGTTCGATGCAACGGTTGCAGACCTGACTGAGTTGGTAGCAATTCCGGGAATTGCTTGGGATGCCTTTGACGCACAGGAACTGGAGCGTGGTGCCCAAGCCGTAGCGGCTCTGATTCGCACAGCTGGTATCAGTGACGTTGAAATATTGCGCGTCGATTTCCCTGATGGACGCACGGGCCGGCCCGCAGTGGTGGCACGCAAACCAGCTGCTGCAAACAAGCCCACCATTTTGCTCTATGCGCATCATGATGTTCAGCCGCCTGGGGATGCGGATTTGTGGGAGACCTCCCCGTTCGAGGCCACGCAGAAGAACGGCCGGCTCTACGGGCGCGGGGCCGCGGATGACAAGGCCGGCATCATGGCCCACGTGGGTGCGCTGCGTGCCATTAATGACATCTTGGGTGACGACTTTGGCGTAGGCGTGACGCTCTTCATCGAGGGTGAAGAGGAAGACGGTTCACCCAACTTCCGCGCATTTCTGGACAAGTACCAGGACAAGCTGCGATCCGATGTCATTGTGGTGGCAGATTCGAGCAACTGGAAGGTAGGCGTGCCTGCCCTCACCACCAGCCTGCGGGGCCTGGTGGATGGCACCATTGAAGTCCGAGCACTGGATCACGCAGTTCACTCGGGCATGTTTGGTGGGCCGGTGCTGGATGCGCCCACGCTGCTGGCAAGATTAATTGCCACCTTGCACGACAACGACGGCTCGGTAGCCATTGATGGACTTGTGGCCAGTGATTCGGCCACGGCCAACTACAAAGAAGCCGACTATCGAGCGGATTCATCAGTCCTCCCCGGCGTGACACTGGCCGGCACAGGTTCGATAGCGTCGCGGTTGTGGACCAAACCTGCGCTGTCCATCATCGGCATCGATGTCCCCTCCGTTGTGCTTAGTTCAAACACGCTGTTGCCCGTGGCCCGAGCGAAATTCAGTCTGCGTCTGGCCCCGGGTCAGAACATTGCTCAGGCAATGGCGGCAGTAGAACGGCATGTTCACGCACATGCACCCTTCGGCGCGCAGGTGACGTTCACACCCGGGGAGGCGGGGCAAGCATTTGCTACTGATACTTCGGCACCGGCGGCAAGGGCTGCACTGTGGGCATTGGAGCAAAGCTGGAACGTCATGCCCGTTGAGGCGGGCATGGGAGGTTCCATACCCTTTGTGGCAGATCTGATGGAGCTATATCCCCAGGCACAGATTCTGATTACTGGTGTAGAGGATCCAGACTCGCGCGCGCACAGTGCCAATGAGTCTTTGGACCTCGGTGACTTCAAAAACGCGATTCTGGCAGAGGCACTCCTGCTGGCCAAACTCAACTCTGAGGGCCTTGCTGGAACAGAATAGGCTTCAGAACTGTTTGATTGGTTGCTGACGGTTACCTCCTCGCCGCTAGCCGACGTAGCATGTAAGTACACCAGAAGAACGGATTTTTGCGATGACAACTACCACTGAAACAACAGCCGAGACCGAACTCGCAACGCACGGCATCAAGCTCAGCGATGTGGCTGCAGGCAAGGTTCGCAGCCTGCTGGAACAAGAAGGCCGCACTGACCTGCGCCTACGGGTTGCTGTTCAGCCCGGCGGTTGCTCTGGACTCATCTACCAGCTTTACTTCGATGAGCGTCTCCTTGACGGTGACGCAGTCAATGATTTTGACGGTGTTGAAGTAGTAGTCGATAAGATGAGCGTGCCTTATTTGGATGGTGCCAGCATTGACTTCGAAGACACGATTTCGAAGCAGGGTTTCACCATCGACAACCCCAACGCTGGTGGCTCTTGTGCCTGCGGCGATTCATTCCACTAAACGGAATCGACGCACCGCCGTCTTAGTGCACAAAACCGGCGCTGGAGCGGTAAGCTCTACAACGAGTAGTAAAACTAAGTGTGTTCGCTTGCCCCTTTGAGGAAGGCGAACAATAGTATGAAGAGGAAGGGCCGTCTGTGAGTTCGCAGGACCGAACCGGCAGCCGACGCGTCAAAGTCATCTCCCTTACGGGTTTGGCAGTGGTGGGTGCGTTGGCCTTGTCTGGATGTACGCCAGAGACGAAAACCGGGTGGCTACCTTCGTCACCCGGAGTCACCAGTAATACAGGTCGAATTATTGATCTCTGGGTGAACTCGTGGATTGCTGTCTTGGTTGTGGGTGTGGTGACATGGGGTCTGATGATCTGGTGCATCATCGCCTACCGTCGCCGTAAGGGCGCTGTGGGTTTCCCCAAGCAGGTCAGCTACAACTTGCCCTTGGAGATCTTCTACACAATCATTCCGCTGTTCATGGTGCTGGTGTTCTTCTTCTTCACCGATCGGGATACGAAAGCGATTGTCGCGATCCCAGCAAACCCGGACGTCACCATTGATGTGGTGGGCAAGCAGTGGTCCTGGGATTTCAACTACCTGCCCGGCAATGACATCAAGGACGCAGTCTACGAGGGTGGAGTTCAGGCTCACCTCAATGGCACCGCCATTGACATGAACAAGCTGCCCACGCTGTACCTCCCGGTCAACAAGACCACGGTGCTGCAGCTGAACTCGCGCGACGTCATCCACTCATTCTGGGTACCGGCGTTCCTGGAAAAGCGGGACATGATTCCGGGCAAGACCAACTACATCTCCTTTACTCCGACGGCGGAGGGTACTTACGAAGGTAAGTGCGCCGAGCTTTGCGGCGAGTATCACTCGGAAATGCTTTTCCGGGTGAAGGTAGTGAGCGATTCGGAGTTCCAGTCGCACCTTGCGTCCCTGAAGACCGCCGGTTACACCGGTTCTCTGGACGCCAAGTATGACCGCAATCCCGATCTGACAGACAAGAAATAGGGGCTGGACAGTGTCTACCACTTATGAGTACACCACCAACGAGTCCACTCTGGTGGCCCCGCGCGTGGTTCCGGTTTCCAAGGGACGCATCGTTGTCAACTGGATCACCTCAACGGACCACAAGACCATCGGATACATGTATCTGATTGCTTCATTCACCTTCTTCTGCATCGGTGGAGTGATGGCACTCTTGATCCGTGCGGAGTTGTTTGAACCTGGTATGCAGATTCTGCAAACCAAGGAGCAGTACAACCAGCTCTTCACCATGCACGGCACCGTGATGCTACTGATGTTCGCAACGCCGCTTTTTGCTGGCTTTGCCAACGTGATCATGCCGTTGCAAATTGGCGCACCTGACGTTGCCTTCCCGAGACTGAACGCGCTGGCCTTCTGGTTCTTCCTGTTCGGCAGCACCATTGCTGTATCCGGTTTCATCACCCCGCAGGGCGCCGCTTCCTTTGGCTGGTTCGCCTACGCACCACTCTCCAACACCACGTTCACGCCTGGCATTGGCGGGGACTTGTGGGTCTTTGGTCTGGCGCTCT
>JABBNV010000022.1:3520-6395 GCA_019352125.1 Acidobacteriota bacterium
TATTCTTGGTGCCGTCAACTTCATCACGACGATCATCTGTATGCGCGCTCCGGGCATGACCATGTGGCGCATGCCCATCTTCACGTGGAACACGTTGATCACGGCCATCTTGATCCTTATGGCCTTCCCTCCGTTTGCTGCTGCTTTGTTCGCTCTCGGAGCGGACAGAAGGTTTGGCGCGCACATCTTTGATCCAAACAACGGGGGAGCAGTGCTCTGGCAGCACCTCTTCTGGTTCTTTGGCCACCCGGAGGTTTACATCATTGCGCTGCCGTTCTTCGGTATCGTCTCCGAAATCTTCCCGGTGTTCAGCCGCAAGCCAATCTTTGGCTACAAGGGGCTGGTCTTCGCCACGATTTCTATTGCGGCATTGTCCGTAACGGTATGGGCCCACCACATGTACGTCACCGGTTCGGTCCTGCTGCCGTTCTTCTCCTTCATGACCATGCTGATCGCGGTGCCTACGGGTGTGAAGTTCTTCAACTGGATCGGCACCATGTGGCGCGGGTCCCTGACGTTCGAAACACCCATGCTTTGGAGCCTGGGCTTCTTGGTCACCTTCCTGTTCGGTGGCCTGACAGGTATTATTCTGGCTTCCCCGCCGTTGGACTTCCACGTATCTGATACGTACTTTGTGGTGGCTCACTTCCACTATGTGGTCTTTGGTACCGTCGTCTTCGCGATGTTTGCCGGATTCTATTTCTGGTGGCCTAAGTTCACAGGCAAGATGCTCAACGAGCGTCTAGGAAAGATCCACTTCTGGTTGCTGTTCCTTGGCTTCCACGGCACCTTCCTGATCCAGCACTGGTTGGGTGTACTCGGTATGCCACGGCGTTACGCTGACTACCTTCCGCAGGATGGTTTCACTTGGATGAACCAGTTCTCCACCATTTCCTCGTTCGTCTTGGGCGCTTCGATGATCCCGTGGTTCTGGAACGTCTACATCACGTGGCGCAGTGCCAAGAAAGTTGAAGTAGATGATCCATGGGGCTTCGGTGCCTCACTGGAGTGGGCTACGTCTTGCCCGCCGCCACGTCACAACTTCACTTCACTTCCGCGTATTCGTTCTGAGCGACCAGCTCTGGACCTTCACCACCCTGAGTTGGCTCAGCACTACGTTCCGTCGTCCCCGCAGCCCGCAGTCGCCACGGTCGGCCCTGCCGACCGTAAGTAAGGAGACACTGACGTGAAAATAGAATCTAAGCTCTTCGGCTGGGGAACATTCTTCTTCGTACCAGTAGCCATCGTTTATGGCTTCATGACCAACTGGACCGAATGGGTGGGCACCCTTGCCATCCTGCTGCTTGCAGGGTTGTCAGCCATGATCGGTTTTTATCTCGCGTTTACTGCCCGCCGGGTGGGTATGCGCCCTGAAGATCGTTTGGATGCGGAGATCCACGAAGGCGCTGGCGAGCAAGGACACTTCAGCCCCTGGAGCTGGTGGCCACTGGTGCTGGGCCTCGCTTGCGCAACCGGATTTGCTGGAATGGCGATCGGCTTCTGGGTTGTCTACATTGCTGGAGGCATGGCCATCGTTGCCCTGGTTGGCTGGGTATATGAGTACAGCCGCGGGGACCACGCGCACTAGGGAGCATTAGCCAAAGAAGGAAGGCCAGCAACCATATGGTTGCTGGCCTTCCTTCTTTCATGCCCTCAGGACACGTTCGTCGCCATAATTGGGCGGTAAGGCGTCTAAGCTGAATGGTCCACCTGCGGAGTAAGCCCTGTTTCCAGGAGTGCAGCCAATTCATCAAGGGCAGCTTCTATGCTCTGAGCCGAGGCATTGACAGGCAGTGGCGCATCCCCTGAAACTCCAAGCACCACAGTGGATCCACACGCAAAGTCTGCCATCATCACTTCCAGGAGCGACCTCGCGTCAACAGGGGAGTGGCCTGGCTTGCCGATAGTAACAGGTAGCCCACACGCAGTGACCGCACGCACAAACATGGCGGCTGGGCGAGCATGCAGCCCAACCGCAGCGCGAACTACTGCTTCTCGCGAGTGCACGAATATAACCTCATACCGTTCTTTAGGGCCCAACGTTTACCGAAAACTCTAGCTGGAGTTTAGGCTGGATACATCATTGAGCACGAATATCTCGAAGCGGAAGTGGTGGGGTTGGGCATCCAGTTGATCATTCCTGGAACGGTGGACAGGGCGGCCGGAATTGCGCTGCACATTCAGCTCCGCGAACTCCTCCGTCAGCACATCCGCACCGCTCTCACCCCAGGTGCGCCGTTCCCCAGCGAACGCGAACTGGCTGCGCACTTCTCACTGGCGCGGATGACCGTCCGGCATGCCGTCGAAGAGCTGGTAGCCGAGCAGGTACTCGAGCGAATTGTGGGCGTGGGGACATTTGTCACGCGACCAAAAATGGACCTACAAGTACGGCTCACCTCTTACAGCGAGGAAATGCAGCGACGCGGCATGGTCCCAGACGCCCAGGTACTCAGTTTTGAGCAGGTGCCAGCCAGCCCCTACTTGGCCAAGGAGCTCCAAATTGAAGGTGGTACGCCTGTCATTCGCTTTAGACGCCTCCTGTTGGCTGATCAGGAACCCATGAGCGTTGATGAGAACTTCATCCCAGCACATCGTGTTCCTGGCATCCTCGAGGAGTCTCCGCCGTCGTCTCTCTATAACTTGCTCAGCGAACGCTATGGATTGGTCATGGAATGGGGCGAGGACATCGTTGAGGCCACCTCAGCGTCCGCCTCAATCGCTCGTCTGCTTAAAGCAGACATGGGGGATCCGCTGCTCAAGATTACCCGCCATGCCTTTGTCTCCCGGGCCATGGTGGATTTCTCCGTCAGCTACTACCGCGCAGACCGCTACAAGCTGTGGGTGCCCATCCAGCGCCCTGGCGTACGGAACAGGC
>JABBNV010000022.1:6405-11291 GCA_019352125.1 Acidobacteriota bacterium
CCCTTGATATCCCGGTGGATGACGCCCCGGCTGTGCGCCCTGGCGTACGGAATAGACGCAGTTACACGAGCAACCGTGTTCACTGAGCTTCACCCCGGAACCTGCAATATGAGAAGTTATATCGACGCAACAAAAAAGGGGCGTTGTCTCCCGTTTGCGGGAGGCAACGCCCCTTTTACAGAGAACCTGTGAGCACTAGGTCCTAGTGCGAGATGCTCTTCGCATCATGGTTCGCAGGATCAATAGCTTCATGCTCCGCGTGGCCATGCCCAGCCTCAAGCTCAGCCGGCGTAGCGGGGGCAACCCTGTCCTCGAAGAAGAACCGGCTCAGTGCAGCGCGCCGCTTTTCGCTCTTGGTGACGATGCCCTTGGAGTTCGGGATACCGGGCATCGGTTCCGGCGACTCGAAGCCAACCAGCTTGTACCGCTTGTAGTCATCAAGCTGCGCGTGCACCTCAATGAACTCACCGTGGGGGAGTCGAACAATACGTCCAGTTTCCCGGCCGTGAAGGGCAATCTCCCTGTCCTTACGCTGCAGTGCCAAAGCAATTCGCTTGGTAGCAATAAACGCCAGAATCGGTCCAAGGAAGAACAAGCCTCGCAACCAATAGGTCACGTCATTCAGTGACACGAAGAAGTGCGTAGCAATTAAGTCGGAGCTAGCAGCTGCCCACAGGACACAGTAGAAGACAAACCCTGCCATACCGATTGCGGTACGAGTCGGTGCGTTACGCGGCCGGTCAAGAACGTGGTGCTCTCTGTTATCCCGCGTGATCCACCGTTCAAGCCAGGGGTAGGTGAACAGAACAGTAAACACGATGCCAGCAGGCACAAGTGCCGGCAGCAAAACGTTCAAGGTCAACGTGTTCACGCCCCAGGGGAACGGGATATGCCACTCTAATGGGAATCCAAAGAGCCAGCCCGGCATCAAGCGCAGCGCGCCGTCCACCCAGCCGATGTACCAGTCAGGCTGTGTACCTGCGGAAACCGGTGACGGGTCATACGGTCCGTAGTTCCAAATCGGGTTAATGGTGAACGCTGCAGCCATAAAGGCCACAACACCGAACACGATGAAGAAGAATCCACCAGCCTTGGCCGCGTAGACCGGACCCAAGGGGTAACCAACCACGTTGTGATCGTTTCGGCCGGGGCCGGGGTACTGCGTGTGCTTGTGTACCACCACCATGAACAAATGGATGGCAATCATCAGCAGGATCACGGCAGGGATCAGCAGAATGTGCAGAGTGAACAGTCTGCCAATGATGTGGGTTCCGGGGAACTCACCGCCGAAGAGGAAGAAGGAAATGTACGTTCCGATGATCGGGATCGACTTGATCACGCCATCAATAATGCGCAGACCGTTACCGGACAGCAGATCATCGGGGAGTGAGTATCCGGTGAATCCAGCAGCCATGGACAGGATGACCAGCACCCCACCCACAACCCAGTTCATTTCACGCGGCTTGCGAAATGCACCAGTGAAGAACACACGCAACATGTGAACGGATACGGAAGCAACGAACAGCAGGGCTGCCCAGTGGTGTACTTGACGCATGAACAATCCGCCGCGAATATCAAAGGAAATATTCAGAGAGGAATTGTAGGCAACGGACATCTCCACGCCCTTGAGGGGCACAAAGCTTCCGTTGTAATGCGTCTCCGCCATGGAGGGATCGAAGAAGAATGTGAGAAAAGTCCCACTCAGCAGCAGGATGACAAAGGAATACAGCGCCACCTCACCAAACATGAAGGACCAGTGGTCAGGGAAGACTTTCCGGCCAAACTCACGGAGGATGCCCGAACCACCAACGCGCTCATCCACAAAATTTGTGATGCGCCCAACGCTGGTTTCCGGCGTATACGTGGTTTCTGTTACAGCGCTCATTTAGCTACGCTCCCAGAAGCTAGGTCCAACAGGTTCGTGGAAGTCGCTCTGCGCTACCAAATACCCTTCGGAGTCGATCTTGATGGGCAACTGCGGCAACGGCCGGTTCGCGGGGCCGAAGATAACCTTGCACTCCTGTGTCAAGTCAAACGTTGACTGGTGGCAGGGGCACAACAGGTGGTGTGTTTGCTGCTCATACAGAGCAACAGGGCATCCCACGTGAGTACAAATCTTGGAGTACGCCACAATGCCGTCATGGCTCCAGTCTTCGCGTCCCGCGGACGGGTGCAACAGTTCTGGGTTAAGACGCATCAAGAGAACTACCGCCTTGGCTTTGGCTTCCAGCTTTCCCTCAGTCATTTCGTTCAGACCATCAGGAATGACGTGAAATGCAGAACCAATGGTGACGTCGGAAGCCTTGATGGGTGTTCCGGTTGGGTCATGCACCAGGCGTGTCCCTTCTTTCCACATGGTGTGACTCAGTGCGTTAGCCGGCAACGGGCCCAGATCGCGGAACATCGCGATCGCCGGCAGGGGAGCGAGGGCTACGGCACCAATGAGCGTGTTGCGGATCAGCGGGCGACGCTTGATTCCGGTCTCATCAAGAATTTCATCAACAATCTTCACAGCAGCTACGCGATCAGCCTCGCTGCGAATCTCGTGACGTTCTTCCGACACTTCATGGTCCGGCATGAGGGCCTTGGCCCAGTGCACAATGCCCGTTCCAATGCCCAGCATGGCAAAACCAGTACCAAGACCAAGCAAGAGATTCTGTAGCCGCAAGGTAGCAACCGTCTGGTCAAGGCGTACTCCAAAGTACGCCCAGAAAAACAGCAGAGTTCCCAATACCGAAATACCGAACAGGATCGCCACCTGGCGCTCCGCCCGCTTCGCGGCCCGGGGGTCCTTGTCTGCCAGCCGTGGACGGTGCGGGGGAATACCAGGATCCTGGAATTTCTCCGCCACGCTCTGACCAGCCTTAGCTACGGCACCCTGCTCGGAGTGGCCGTCACCATGGTCGCCCATAACCTCTTCCTTCTCTTAACCCGTCTACTGCCGGGTGTGGTTATTAATGTATTACTCGGTTGGCCAGCAACCGAAGCTTGTGTAATGCGCGCCCTAGGACGAGCGTGAGGTCAACCAAATGGTGAAGGCAATGATGACGCCCAACCCGGCTATCCAAACGAAGAGCCCTTCAGACACAGGGCCAAGGGCACCCAAATCATTTCCACCCGGGGAGCCATCGGCTTCGATGGTCTTCAGGAAGGTAATGATGTCGCGCTTGCCATTCGGGGTGATGTTGGCATCGTTGAAGACGGGCATGTTCTGCGGGCCCGTTACCATGGCTTCGTAAATGTGCTGGCCAGAGACCCCAGCGAGGGCGGGAGCAAACTTTCCGCGAGTCAGCGCTCCACCGGCTGCTGCAGCGTTGTGGCACATGGCGCAGTTCACTCGGAAGAGCTCGCCACCGTTGGCTGCGTTGCCCTTGCCATCAACCAAGCTGGCATCTGGAACGGAAGGTCCCGCGCCGAGCGACGCAACGTATGCGGCCAACTGCTTAGTCTGTGTTGCATCGAACTGTACGGGCTTTCGTTGTGCCTGCGGGCCCTGCATCTGCATCGGCATACGCCCGGTGCCTACCTGGAAGTCCACAGCTGCTGCTCCAACACCCACCAGGGAGGGGCCGGAAGCACTTCCGCTGGCACCCATGCCATGGCATGTTGCACAGTTGGCAATAAAGAGTTTGTTGCCTTCTTTGATGTCATTCGCCGAATAGGTGGTGGTATCGGCCTTTGCTTGATTCAAAGTGGTGGCAACGGCGTACACACCACCTGTAAGCATTAGGCCCATTAGCAGCAAAACAAGCGCTGCTAGAGGGTGACGTCGCTTCTGCGAAAGAGCCTTCACGTGGTGGTTCCTTAGTGTCGTTCCAACGGCCGTGGTGCGGGCCGTTAATTCAATTTCTGCCGCGTGTAGAAAAGATCTAAATCAGCTTACTTCAGGACGTAGATGACCAAGAACAAACCGATCCAGACCACATCTACAAAGTGCCAGTAGTAAGAAACTACAATGGCGCTGGTTGCTTCAAAATGACCGAATCTCTTGGCCACAAATGCGCGACCAATGATGAAGAGGAAGGCGATGAGCCCGCCAATCACATGGAGTCCGTGGAATCCGGTGGTCAGGTAGAACGCGGATCCGTAAGCGTCTGAGCTCAGGGAAACATGTTCGCTGACAAGCGTCGTGTACTCGATGGACTGTCCTGCCACAAAGATGGCGCCGAGAATGAACGTAAGGGTAAACCACTCAGTCATTCCCCAACGGGAGAATCCAAAACGTCCACCCGTGCGGCGCGGCTGGAGCCGCTCTGCAGCGAAGACACCCATCTGGCAGCTGAAGGAGCTGGATACCAGAACAATGGTGTTCACTAATGCGAAGGGGACATTCAGCTTGGCTGCCTCGACTGACCACATGTCAGCCGAGGTGGAGCGAAGAGTGAAGTACATGGCAAAAAGGCCGGCAAAGAACATGAGCTCACTGGACAGCCAAACAACGGTTCCAACGGAAACCATGTTGGGGCGGTTCAGTGTCGGATGCGCCGGGGTACTGGGGGCATGGGTCGCAGTCGTCACATAGACATTATGTCTGTAAAAGTGCTCAGAACCCAATGTGAAATGCCTTTTGGGCGGAGTTTTTCTACAAAGTCACGAAATTCAAGGAACTACTCAGGGTGGGAAACCGTTTGGACACACGCACGGCGGTGTTAAGTGCCTCATTGGTCACGCAAGGCGGCCACTGACTACCATCTAAAGTGTGACTGACTCTCCGCAGACCGCTGCCCTCATACTTCGCTGGCCAAACCTGCTCACCGCGCTGCTCAACGGTGAGGATTTGGATTCGGAAGCCACACGATGGGCCATGAACACCATCATGGGCGGGAATGCTACTGACGTGCAGATTGCAGCTTTTCTCGTCGCCTTGCGAGCCAAGGGCGAAACAG
>JABBNV010000022.1:11301-15905 GCA_019352125.1 Acidobacteriota bacterium
CGATGCTGGAAAACGCCCGCGGACTAGACGTTGACTCCGACGCGCTGGACATTGTGGGTACCGGCGGGGATCGCCTGAACACTGTCAACATTTCCACCATGGCAGCCCTTGTGTGCGCAGGCGCTGGCGTGACAGTCGTTAAGCATGGCAACAGAGCGTCATCCTCTGCCGCGGGCTCCGCAGATGTTCTGGAGGCGCTGGGGGTCCGTCTGGATATGCCGATTGCCGGCGTTGAGCGAGCAGCTGCTGAGGTGGGGATAACCTTTTGTTTTGCACAGGTCTTCCACCCGTCATTCCGCTTCACCGCCGTTCCACGCAGGGAAATGGGAATCCCCACGGCCTTCAATTTTCTGGGCCCACTGACTAATCCCGCACATGCACAGGCGTCCGCCATTGGCGTGGCCGATGCCCGGATGGCACCGCTGGTAGCCGGGGTCTTGGCCAAGCGGGGGAGTCGTGCACTTGTTTTCCGTGGCGGCGATGGCCTGGATGAGTTGACCACCACCTGCCCATCTGCCATCTGGGAGGTCCGCTCCGGCCTAGTGATCGAGGGAAACTTGGACCCTCTGGATCTGGGCATTCCACGCGCTACGGTTGAAGACTTGCGTGGCAAGGACGCCATCTACAACGCAGAGGTGGTCCGCCGGATATTGGCGGGGGAAACAGGGCCCGTGCGGGACGCCGTCGTACTCAACGCCGCTGCTGGACTGGTCGCAGCTGACCACCAGGCCGAAGGTAGTCTCGAGCAGCGCCTCGCTGCAGCGATGCTACGTGCCGAAGCCTCCATTGACAGTGGAGCGGCAACCCAGGTGTTGGAGCGCTGGGTATCCCACTCGGCGGCATACTCCTCTTCGAGCTAGCCGCAAGCGCTATCTGTAGTCGAAGGACTTCCCCAGTTCAACGGCCGCGGCAGCCAGTTGAGGATCAGTGAGGAAATAGCTTGCCTCATCGGTACGTGCAACCTCCGTTTGTGGCTCCGCGCCACGCGCATGCGCCGTCTTGGCAGAGAGATGCACGTCCGCCAAGCCGATAGCGTGAAAGGCATCGAAGTCTTCCAGCCCAACCCCGCCGCCAGCCATCACCTGCAGACGGCCATCCGCGGATTCGTGCATGGCTGCCAGACGCTCAAGGCCGTCCCTGGCCGAAGAGGCTCCGCCGGAGGTCAATATGCGTGCAACGCCTAGCCCCGCAAGGTTGCTGACAGCGTCCGGAACTTCGCCATCGGCCAGATGATCAAAGGCCCGATGAAACGTCACCTCGGCGCCCCCAGCCTGGCTAATCAGCCTCTGCACCAAGGGGTAATCGATCCCGCCAGCCGGGGTGAGCGCACCGATGACTACGCCGTTCACGCCTTCCTCCAGGACTGCGTCGATCTCCCGCAGCATCTGCATGGCGGCAGCATCGTAATAGCAATAATCTCCCGGGCGGGGGCGGATCAATACGTGTACCTCTAGTTCAGGGACCAACGTACGAACCGCTCGAACCAAGCCCTGCGATGGAGTTATTCCGCCTAAGGTCAAGGCGGCGCATAGTTCAACGCGCGTAGCACCAGCGTTTTGCGCTACCAAGGCCCCGGTGGAGTCCTGGATAGCGAGCTCTACCCGCATAGGGAATTCCTAATGATCAAACCCAAGGGAGAAGGCCGCATCCAGGTCATGTTGGGAATAGGCGCGAAAAGAAATCTGGGTCGTGGTAGAAACAACGCCCGCTACCTTGGAGAGCTTGTCCGCAATTACGTCAGCAAGTTCGTCATGCTCACGAACCCGGGCAATGGCAATAAGATCCCATTCACCAGTAACCGAGTAGACCTCACTGATTCCGTCCAGCTCCGAAATCTGTTGAGCTGACTCGGGAATGCGCGTGGCATCAGTCTTGATGAGGACGAAGGCAGTGATCACGGCGGACCCTTTCGAGACATTCGGCTAAACGGTTTCTCAGACTACCGCAATCAGGACCCAGAACGACGACGGCGTCTTGTCACCGACGCTGCCAGTGCACGATGCCCCAGGAGGAAAACGGCCAACACAACGCTGGCGACTATGACGAACGACCACGCATCGGTGCGTCCAGAAGCAAGACGAAAGACCATTCCGCCGGCTACGGTGATGGCCCACAGAAGTATTCCCTGAGGCCACAGCCCCACGGGACGGCGCCATACTCGTGCAGCAGCCCATCCGATCGCGGCCGCTAGCATGAACGGCCACGCCGTGAGGAATACACCCCCCACTGGATTGGCTTCCGAGTGACTTGCCCTCCCTGTTGCGGCGAAGACCAAAATCAGAATGACATCCGCCAATAGCGCATACCAGAGAATGGACGTGGATTTGGGGGACTTTGCCTGGACACTCACATGCCCAGTCTAAAGCTCGCTAGCATGGGGGTACGATCGCCAACAGGAAGGAGAGCCATCATGGAACTGATTCAAGTGGCTCAACGCGCCGTAGATCTTGAACGAGCAACAGCGTTCTATACCGCTTTACTTGGCTCTGAACCGCTGGCCATCTACAACCCGCCTGGCCTAGTCTTCTTTGACTTAGGCGGCACCAGGTTGTTGCTGGATCCAGGCGCTCCGGCAGCCCTGTTGTACCTCAATGTTCCTGATGTTCGAAGCTTCGCGGAGTCCCTCAGGGTAGATGGTGTGGCTATCCTAACAGAACCGCACGTTATCTTCCACCACGAGGATTCCACCCTGGGCCCTAGAGGCACAGATGAATGGATGGCCTTCATCAAGGACAGCGAAGGAAATACTGTGGGACTGGTCAGCCAGATCCCCTCCTCAACCACGGCTTAGACCTCTGAAGTCCTACCCGAGCAACACCGCGGCGGACCAAAGATCTGGCCGTTCCAATACCAACGCGTGACCTGCCCCTTGGACAACTTCGCTATGAATGTTGCCATTCGTCAATCGCTCGTGGACTGCTGCCGCTGGGTGGCGCGTGCTGTGTTCACCCAGCAGAACCGTCGTGGGAACGCGCAAACGCTGCAATTGTTCATCAGTGAGCTGGGGGAGTGCTGCCCAGTATCCAATTGGTGCTCCAGTAATAGGCGTGCTCAATAGCGCTGTACCTTGCCAGCTCGGACCAAAGACCCTGCATAGCCGCATCGTAACGTTGCAGGTAATTTTCTCGTGAGGCAATACTTCCAAAACCAGATACATGATGTTCAGGGCTCAAGGGGATCTTTTCTGCTCCCTCAACCATACCTACGACACACAAGACATCTCAGTGAATACCGACAATATTTTTTTTCTGGACAAATAGTGCAGTCGGTGAAATGATCTGAGCATGTTGGAAATCGCCGTTATTGAGGATCCGTTAACCGCGGAGTCGTCATTGCATCCAGTGCGGCAGGCCTTACTCTCAGCCCTGGCCGAACCAGCCTCTGCAACTGCAGTGGCACGGCGGCTGGGACTGACGCGGCAGCAGGTTAATTACCATCTCCGGGCCCTAGAAACTGTGGGGTTGGTGGAACTGGCACAGGAGCGTCGCCGCGGAAACGTCACCGAACGCCTCATGGTGGCCACCGCCCGTTCGTATGTCATTTCCCCGTCAGTATTAACTGACCTAGCACCGGGGGATTCGATATCCCGGAATCGACACTCTGCACAGTGGATGCTTGCCCTCGCCGCCAGGTTAGTCAGGGACGTGGGGGAGTTGCTGGTGGGGGCCGTTGCCGCGAACAAACGAGTTGAGACATTTGCCATCGATGGGGAACTAACCTTTGCCTCCAATGCGGAGCGAGCAGGTTTTGCTGCAGAACTGGCAGAGGCCGTCACTAGACTGACCGAAAAATATCACCACCCTGAGGCGAGCAAAGGGCACAAGCACCGGCTCGTCATCGCTCTACACCCGAGCGTTAAACCGCTTAGAGCACCGTCACCAGCATCTCAACCCTCAGCACAGATCAGGGAGAAATAGCATGGACAAAGAATTCGAGATCGTCCATGAAAGTACTCTGAACGCAACGCCCGCCCAAGTTTTTGAGGCGCTAACATCCGGTAACGCCGGCTGGTTGTGGCCCATGGAGGTCGAACCCCGGCTAGGTGGGGCAGGCCCGTTCGGCAGCGTCATCACAGCATGGGATCCGCCCCACCATTTTGCCAACAGAATGGATGGTGAGAACGGATTCTTCAACTCACTCGACGAGACCATCACAGTAACGCCAGAAGGCAAGGCATTCCTCCGATATGTACATAGTGGAGTCTTCTTCGAAGACTGGAACAACCAGTACGACGGCGCCACGGCTCACACAGAGTTCTACCTGCACACCCTCAATCAGTACGTGACCCACTTTGCCGGCCGCCAAGCATCTTTCACTGACGTGCAGGGGCCAGCCGAATCCGGATCTGCAGATGCGTTTGAGGTATTGCGCAAGGCATTGGGCGTAGATACTGTGACAGCAGGAGACACGGTAGATGTGCTGTTGCCAGGGGATGGACCCACCGAAGCCGTACTGGATTTCAGCAATGAGCACTTCATTGGCCTGCGCACGGACAACGCTCTGTATAGATTCTTTGGCCGCAACGCTTTCGGCGCGGTTGTTGGGCTCACTATCCACCTCTTTGGGGCCGGCGCAGAAGCAACCAACGCGGGGGATGCTTGGCA
>JABBNV010000022.1:15915-16784 GCA_019352125.1 Acidobacteriota bacterium
CCTAAACTGAACATATCTACACCGAGTTGAGAGGAAATAGCGTGCAAAAGATCACACCTTGTCTTTGGTGCAATGGCAATGCCGAGGAGGCTGCGAATTTCTACGTCAGCGTCTTCAAGGACGCAAAGATACTCAATATCTCCCGCTACGGAGAGGGTGCCCAGCTGCCAGCAGGCACAGCACTCACTGTGCTGATCGAGTTACTGGGGATGCAGTTCACGCTGCTGAATGCTGGCCCCGAATTCAGCTTTTCCGAGGCCATCTCATTCCAAATCGATTGCGCAGATCAGGCAGAGGTTGACTACTACTGGGATGCGCTGACCAATGACGGCGGCCAAGAAGGTCAATGCGGTTGGGCCAAGGACAAGTTTGGCCTGTCCTGGCAGGTAATTCCAAAAGAATTGGAGCAATTTCTCTCATCCGGTGACGCCGCGGCCTCGCAACGAGCATTCACCGCCATGATGGGAATGACCAAGATCGACCTCGAGGCAATGGGCAGCGCTTTCGCCGGCGAGCAATAAGAAACAAATAGTCGATACCAGCCAGGGGAGACTTGACATAATCATGGCAAATGGACTTGGAACGATCAGTGCACTCACCCTCTTCGTGGATGACTTGGCTGCCTCTAAGGAGTTCTACAGTCAGGTATTCGACGCCTCATTGGTGTACTCCGACGATGCATCGGCGGTCTTCGCGTTTGAGGGACTCCTGATCAACTTGCTTGCCGCATCAGAGGCGCCCGAACTGATCGCACCGGATGTCGTGGCACCAGCCTCAGCGGGCAGCCGCGCACAGCTGAGCATCTGGGTGGATTCTGTGGACGCCGTTCACCAGCGACTGGTGAACGGCGGCGTCACGGGCATTACTGG
>JABBNV010000022.1:16794-18806 GCA_019352125.1 Acidobacteriota bacterium
CGATCGACCGCCCTTGGGGAAAACGAACCTTGAACTTCAGTGACCCCGCTGGTCATTGTTGGGAAATCGCTCAGGACGTTGCCACGGAAGGGCAGGACTGAGCAAACCACAAAGAGCTTTACTTTACATAATGTAGATTATCGGCAATATTTCTAGGTTTGATTCTGGGAGCTAGTCCTCAGGAACATAGCTGCACCACATTGAGCTCTGATGGATGTTCGCTGAGAACAAGTTGCCCGGAATATCAAGGATGGATCAGCGGCCACCAATTCAAAGTGGTGCAGCCTGGTCGACAGTTACAAACGTCAACAACGATTCACCGTAGAGTTCGTTTAGTTTCCTACATATTCGGCCAGATGCGTCCCCGTGAGTGTTTTGGCCTGGGCTACCAGCTCAGCTGGCGTTCCTTCGAAAACTATGCGGCCGCCATCGTGCCCAGCACCTGGACCCAAGTCGATAATCCAGTCTGCATGTGCCATGACCGCTTGGTGATGCTCAATCACAATGACCGATTTGCCCGATTCCACCAGACGATCCAGCAGGCCAAGAAGTTGCTCCACATCGGCCAAATGTAGCCCCGTGGTGGGTTCGTCCAGGACCAGAATGCCGCCCTTCTCCCCCATATGCGTGGCTAATTTCAGGCGCTGGCGCTCCCCACCAGAAAGTGTAGTGAGTGGCTGACCGATGCGCAGGTAACCGAGTCCGACGTCGGCCAGTCTGGCCAGAATCTTGTGGGCTGCAGGCAGTTTGGACTCGCCATCGGCGAAAAAGGCTTCCGCCTCAGCCACGGACATGCCCAGAACTTCGGATATATCCTTGCCACCAAATTTGTGTTCCAGCACGGCAGCTTCGAAGCGCTTTCCCTCACAGACTTCGCAGGTGGTGGCCACCCCTGCCATCATCGCCAAATCCGTGTAGATCACTCCAGCACCATTGCAGTTCTGACAGGCACCATCGGAATTAGGGCTGAACAGGCTCACCTTCAGGCCATTGGCCTTGGCAAATGCCTTGCGGATCGGCTCAAGAAGTCCGGTGTAGGTGGCAGGGTTGGATCGACGTGAGCCCTTGATGGCGCCCTGATCGATGGACACCACGCCCTCCCGCTGTGCCACTGAACCGTGAATCAGCGAGCTCTTGCCGGAGCCGGCCACCCCCGTGACGACGGTCAAAACGCCCAAGGGAATATCCACATTCACCTCGTGAAGGTTGTGCTCATTGGCCCCGCGAATCTCCAGGTTTTCCGTGGAGGTGCGGAAAGTCTTCTTGATAGCCACCTTGTCATCCAAATGATGGCCCGTGATGGTGTCGCTGGAGCGGAGATTTTCCAGGCTTCCTTCAAAGCAGATGGTTCCGCCGTTGGACCCGGCACCCGGGCCCAGGTCAACAACATGATCAGCAATTGCGATCATCTCCGGTTTGTGTTCCACCACCAGGACGGTGTTGCCCTTGTCTCGCAACTGCAACAGCAGCTCATTCATGCGGGCAATATCGTGCGGATGCAGCCCAATGCTGGGCTCATCGAAAACATAGGTGACGTCCGTCAGTGAGGACCCCAGATGCCGGATCATTTTGGTCCGCTGTGCCTCTCCCCCGGACAAAGTCCCGGATGACCGGTCCAGGGAGAGATAGCCCAGCCCAATGCCTACAAATGAATCCAGCGTGTGCTTGAGATTAGCCAGCAAGGGGCCAACGGACGGTTCATCCAGTGCACCCACCCACTGCGCCAGGTCACTAATTTGCATGGCACACAGATCGGCGATGTTCTTGCCGTCGATCTTCGACGAGCGGGCGGCGGCACTCAGCCGTGTGCCATCGCATTCTGGGCAGATTCTAAAGACGATGGCTCGGTCCACGAACGCGCGGATGTGCGGCTGCATTGACTCGCGGTCTTTGGCCAGAAAGGAGCGCTGAATCTTGGGAATGACTCCCTCATAGGTCAAGTTAATTCCCTCGACCTTGATCTTGGTTGGCTCTTTGTACAGCAGATCCTCGAGTTCCTTTATATTGAACTT
>JABBNV010000023.1:0-14110 GCA_019352125.1 Acidobacteriota bacterium
ATGTTTGGCCAGCCGGTAATCGAGCCCGCTCTTCACCATGGGCCACTCCGCAGCAAGAATGGAAAACACTACTGTGTCTCGGAGCGAACCGTCTGCCATACGCTTGTGCGCACGAAGGACGCCGTCCTGCTTGGCGCCCAACCGCTCAATAGCGGCCCGGGACTGGGAATTCATCCAGTGCGTCCTAAACTCCACGGCAGCGCACTCGAGTTCCTCAAACGCATACTGCAACAGCAGGCGCTTCGAATCCGGGTTGGTACCACTGCCGTGCACCGAGGCTGCATTCCACGTGTAGCCAATTTCCAGCCGGGGAACGGCCATGTCCACATTCGCGTAGGCAGTCAGGCCGATGATTCGCTCTGGGGCGCCCGTGCTGGGGTTGTTGAGCCAGGTGGTGAAGTGCAGCGCGGACCCGTTCCGGTGCTCAGTGAGTCTGCGCTCAATTTCCTTGGCCATCTCCTCCGGTTTCGGAACTGAGGTATACCAGAGATCCCACACCTCGCCGTCGTGAGCAGCCGCAACCAAGCCGTCATGGTGCTCAGGAGACAAGGGCATCAGGGTCACATACTTACCGCTCAGCGTCACGAGTTCAAGCGCAGTCATAGGGCAAGCCTATCTTTCAGAGCCGCCAGATCAGTCTGCGCTAGGCTATGCCGCAGCAAATAACCTTCCACATTCAGCTCTGCAGAAAAGTCAGCGAGTGCTGCCACGCGTTCGGACAGCCACGGCTGCAACTGCTCCTCCGTCATGAACTTCTCATACGGGTGCTTGATTGGGGAGATTTTGTGCCAGGCGTTGATGCCGCGGACGCTTTCCTCGTACTGTTGCGCGATAGTACTCTGCGTTGCCCCAGCCAACTTCAGCATCATGGTGGCGATGAGCCCACTCCTGTCCCTTCCGGCGGAGCAGTGAATCACCACGGCACCATCAGCGTGGGCCAGCTGGTGAAAAACGCCTGTCACCAACTCTGGGAAGAGCCGCAGGTTGTCCGCATAGGAGCGCGGATGGTTCAGATAAGGTACGCAGACGGCCCGGAATTCCTCATTGGCTGGGTCCTCCGTGGGGCAGTTCACGATGGAAAACCTCGCAAAGTGCGCAGCATCAACTACTGGATCCGTGTCACGCCGCGATTGCTCCTGCGGGTTGCGCAGATCAACCACAGACCTGACGCCGGAGGCCCACACCTGCTGCCAGCCCAGCTCGGTCAGACGTTCACGACGCCCCATGGCAAACACATCCCCGGCCACATGCCTGGCATTGATGGCGCCATCCCACTCCATGTCTGCTAGCTTACGGGCCAATCGTAGAAGCCCTTGCCTGATTTGCGGCCCAGCTCACCGCGCGCCACCATGTCACGCAGCAGTTGCGGCGGGGAGAATCGCTCGCCCAGAGTGGTGGCGAGGTATTCGGCAATGCCCAGCCGAACGTCAAGCCCCACGATGTCCGTGGTGCGCAGTGGTCCCACCGGGTGCTTGTAGCCCAGCTCCATGGCCGCGTCAATGTCCGCTGCTGTTGCCACACCCTCCTCCACCATGCGAATGGCTTCCAGCGCAATCGCCACACCGAGTCGTGAGGAAGCAAAGCCCGGGGCATCCTTGACAACGACGGCGGTCTTGCCCAGCGCCTGGATCCAACCTTGCGCCGTGGCGGCAAGTTCCGCTGACGTTCCCGGCGCAAGGACGAGTTCCACCAGAGCAGATGCGGGCACTGGGTTGAAGAAATGCAGCCCGCAGAACCGCTCCGGCCGTTCCAGCCCCTGAGCCAAGTCTGTGACGGAAAGGGAGGACGTATTGCTTGCCAACCAGGCCTCCGGGCCCAATTGAGCCTCCACATCCGCCAGTGCTTTGGTTTTCAGGGCAAAATGCTCCGGGACGGCCTCGATCACCAGCTGGCAGGGGGCAAAGTCCGCGTACGACGACGAGACCGTCAGGCGTTGCTCGATCGTCGCCGCAGGTTCGGAGAGGGTACCGCGCTGCTCGCTCTTGGCTAGCGCGTCGAGCACGCGCACCTGGGCGGCAGCGGCGTCGTCGTCGTTACGTTCCACGATCACCACGGTGGCCCCGGCCAGCAAGAAGGCATGCGCGATTCCTGCGCCCATGCGGCCGCCGCCGAGCACACCAACCAGCGGGGGAACACTGCTCACTTTTTCCTCTTTTCCAAGAATGCATCCATCCGGGCAAATTTTTCGTCTGACTCGAAC
This sequence comes from Acidobacteriota bacterium, assembly GCA_019352125.1. Classification (GTDB taxonomy): domain Bacteria; phylum Actinomycetota; class Actinomycetes; order Actinomycetales; family Micrococcaceae; genus JABBNV01. The sequence goes on from JABBNV010000023.1 coordinate 2,201, forward strand.
AGCACGGCCTGAGCAGCGCTAGCGGCACCCGGTTGTTCGGCCTGCGGAACGTGGAAAACTGCCTTGGTGTACTGCACGGCCAGCGGATCCTGCCGGGCTATCCGGTCTGCGAGCGCATGCGCCGCCGCCAACAGCTCCTGAGGTTCGTGCAGTTCCGTCACCAAGTGAAGCGCCAGGGCTTCCTCTGCGTTGAGGATCCTCCCGGCCAGCAGTACTTCTTTGGCAACAGGCTCCCCCACCAGCTCACGCAGCCGCCAGGATGCGCCCGCCGCCGCCAAAATCCCCAGGCCAGTTTCCGGGTTGCCAATCTTGATGCGCGGTGTACCGATGCGAAAGTCCGCCGCATAGGCCAGCTCCGCACCACCACCCAATACGTAGCCATCCAGCGCCGCGATCACGGGCATCTTCAGTGCGGCGATGCGCATAAACAGGCTGATGTTAATCCCAGCCAATGCGTCCTCACGCCCGCGGTTCCGCAATTCTGCGATGTCCGCACCAGCGGCAAAAACGCCGTCGGCCCCCGCGAGGATCAATATTTTGGGGTTTGACTCCAGGTCCTCGCACACCGCGTGAAGCTCATCCACCATCTGCTGATTGATGGCATTACGAGCAGCGGGCCGGTTCAGCTGGACCACCACTCGGTCTGCAGACTCGGTAATCAACAGCGTGGACTCGCTCATGCAGTGGCCTCCAGCAGCACGGCGGCTCCTGAACCACGCCGAAACACATGGCGGCAAGACGCAACGCTGCGTATTCTCGTTCCATCCGGCCATTTACTGACCGGTCGTTCACTAAATATTCCACGGTCAGGGGACTGGGTCAACCGGACCCCCTTAGCTGAACAGAGGCGACTTCGGTGAGTTGTTGCGGACCTTGAACCAGCCCAGCCACAGCACCAGTGCGAAGAACGGAACGGTACATAGCGTCCAGGCTCCCAGCAGGAAGACGCTTCCGTCGGAACCCTTCATGGTGTCAAAACCGATCAGCACAGTAATCACCAGCAAGGCCACAAGGCCCACCCAGCTGGTCCACGGTGAGCCAGGCATGGGCAGCGAGGAGACCAGCCCTTTCTTCTTTCGCAACATGATCTGCGAGGCAAAGATTGAACCCCAGGTGAAGATCACGCCAATGGAGGCAGTGTTCAGCGCCAGGTCAAAAGCATGGGAGCCGCCCAACCAGATATTCAGCAAAATACCCACCAGATACACGACGCCGATGGCCAGGATCGCTGCGTACGGCACATGCCGGGAGGACATGTTGGTGAGCCACTGCGGCGCGTGCCCGTTATTGGCCATGGTGCGGAAGATGCGGCCAATGGAGTACAAACCAGAGTTACAGGAGCTCAGCGCCGCGGTAATGACCACCATGTTCATGATGGAGCCCACCCAGCCGAGGCCCATCTGCCCAAAGACGGTCACAAACGGGCTCTCGCCAGCGTGGTACTGATCGGAGGGCATCAGCATGGCCAGCAGGGTCACGGACCCAACGTAGAACACCACAATGCGAATCACGACGGCGCGAATCGCCTTCGGTACCTCACGTTCAGGATTTTCCATCTCGCCGGCAGTGATACCAACCAATTCGATGGCGTTGTAAGCGAAGATCACGGCGTTCAGCACCAGAATCATCACCATAGCGCCCTTGGGGAACATCCCGCCGCTACCAGCAAACAGGTTCGTCACCGAGGCATGCCCGGGGCCCACCTGAGCGTTGGTGATCACCATGAAGGCACCCACCACCAGGAACATGAGAATTGCCGCTACTTTGAGGACCGAAGCCCAGAACTCAAACTCGCCGAAGGCCCGGACCGAGAACAAATTCACAGCAACCAGCAGCACCAGAGCACAGATGGCGCTGAGCTCCACTGGCACTCCGGGGAAGAAGAATTGGAAGTAGAGACCGATGGCGATCAGCTCTGCAATGCCCGTCATGGCCCAGTTGATGAAGTACATCCAGCCGGAGAGGTACGCACCCTTGCGGCCAAACAATTCCCCAGCGTAGGAAACAAACGAACCGGACGTCTGGCGGTACATGATCAACTCGCCCAGTGCGCGCATCAGCAGGTAGGCAATGACACCAGCAATGGCGTAGGAGAAAACAAGTGCGGGGCCGGTGGAAGCCAATCTGCCACCCGCCCCCATGAACAGTCCGACGCCAATGGCGCCACCCATGGCAATCATCGTCACATGTCTGCGGGACAGAGTACGTTCGTATCCTTCTGCCGTCAGGTTTGACGGTTTAGCCAGAGAACGATCGGCTTCAGTGGTCACTTCATAGGTCACGTGAAAAATCCTTGCGAGTTGTGTAACTGGTACAAAATGGTCGTGAGCCAGGCCGCGCGCGACCGGCTCACAAACACATCAGTTTACTGTAGGTGAACCCCGTCACGTTCCTACGGACTCTGGTCACCGGGAGCCCTGCCGAGTACGTTGAGTCCATGGTGAAAATGCCGCAGGTTGTCATTGATGCACAAGACCCTCATGCTCAGGCCGATTGGTGGGCAGAAACGATGGACTGGGTAGTCGAGCCCAGCGATGAAGACTTCATCCGTTCCATGATTGAGCAAGGCTTCGCCACAGAAGATCAAACCACCGTCCACCATGGCGTGCTGGTGTGGAAGGACGGTCAGGCCATTACGCCGGGCGATCAGTTGACGGACGCTGGCCGGAATCGCATCCTGTTTCAGGCCGCCCCGGAGGCCAAAACCGTGAAGAACCGTGTGCATTTGGACCTGCGGTTGGAAGGCGCCAACAAGGATGAGGTACGAACGGCTCTCCAGGCGAGGGGTGCCACGTTCCTGTGGACGGCAAGCCAAGGGCCGCATTCCTGGCACACCATGGCGGACCCGGAGGGTAATGAATTCTGCATCAGTTAGCGTGGCACGGCAGTAAACTGATTTTGTGAGTACAGCTGAAATCCCTGCCAAGGTGTCGGACGTTTTTGACCCACAACGGTGGCGGGTGGTTACCGGGTTCGAGGACTTCCAGGACATTACCTATCATCGTCAGGTGGACCGGGCCGCCACAGGCGAGACCACAGATTTACCCACGGTACGCATCGCCTTCGACCGCCCTGAAGTGCGCAATGCCTTCCGCCCGGGCACGGTGGATGAACTGTACCGTGCCATGGACCATGCTCGGATGACGCCGGACGTTGCCACCGTACTCCTCACCGGCAATGGCCCCTCTCCCAAGGACGGCGGTTACGCGTTCTGCTCCGGTGGGGATCAGCGCATCCGTGGCCGCGATGGCTACAGGTATGCTGACGGCCACACCACGGAGACCATTGACCCGGCGCGCGCTGGCCGCTTGCACATCTTGGAAGTCCAACGCCTGATGCGCACTATGGGCAAAGTGGTCATTGCCGTGGTGAACGGCTGGGCTGCCGGTGGCGGCCACTCCCTGCACGTAGTCAGCGATCTGACCATCGCGTCTCGTCAGCATGGCAAGTTCAAGCAAACCGACGCCACCGTGGGTTCCTTTGATGCGGGCTACGGCTCAGCCTTGCTGGCCCGCCAGATCGGCCAGAAAGCCGCCCGCGAGATCTTCTTCCTGGCCCGCGAATACTCCGCGGAGGATATGGTGCGCCTGGGCGCGGTCAATGAGGCCGTGGATCATGAAAATCTTGAAGACGTGGCGCTGGAATACGCGGAGGATATTGCCAAACAGTCCCCGCAGGCATTGCGGATGTTGAAGTTCGCCTTCAACATGGCCGACGACGGCTTGGCTGGCCAACAAGTGTTCGCCGGCGAAGCGACGCGGCTGGCTTATATGACGGATGAAGCGGTGGAAGGTAAGGAAGCCTTCCTGGAAAAGCGTGACCCGGACTGGTCAAGCTTTCCCTACTATTTCTAATGACCATGACGAACAATAGTCACGGCGTCGCTGCTATGGAGCAAGCGATGGCAGCCCTGGCCACGGCTATCCAATCCGAGGGCCCCGCGGTGGAACTCTCCGCCGATGGCGGGCTAACGCTGCATCAGCAAAGTGAGCTGGCTAGTTCCCTCTTGCCGGATTCCGACGGCGGCGTCGCGGCGGTCGTAGCCACCTCCGGTTCCACAGGCACACCCAAACGCACGCTCTTGGGTGTTGACGCGCTGGCTGCCTCATCGATGGGTACCGCCATGGCGCTCCGTGGCGAGGGCCAGTGGTTACTAGCCCTGCCGACGCACTATGTGGCGGGCTTGCAGGTGCTGGTGCGCTCCCTCTTTGCCGGAACCCAGCCGTGGCTGATGGACCTCAGCGGTGGTTTCACACCGAGCGCCTTCACCGCGGCTGCCGAAGAACTGACGGACAAGATTCGCTTCACCTCCCTGGTGCCCACACAACTGAGCAGATTGCTGGCTGACCCTCAGCCCGCGACGTTGGCGGTGCTGCGCCGGTTCAATGCCATTCTGCTGGGCGGCGCTCCCGCAACTGCTGCGCTGCTGAAATCCGCGGCAGACGCCGGCCTGAAAGTGGTGACCACCTATGGCATGAGCGAGACCTGTGGCGGTTGCGTGTACAACGGCGTCCCGCTGGCGAGTGTACAGGTGCGCGTGGACGATGGGCGTATTTCGTTAGGTGGGGACGTCCTGGCCTCTGGCTACCTGGCGAACCCGGAACTCTCCGCCAAGGCATTCCACACGGAGCAGGGCACACGCTGGTACCGCACCGAGGATCTTGGCGAGCTCGACACCACAAATAGGCTGAAGGTACGTGGACGTGCCGATGACGTGGTGATGACCGGCGGCCTCAAAGTATCAGCCGCACACGTCACCGCTGCGTTGGAAGGGCTGGACGGCGTCCCTGCGGCCTTCGCCACGGGTATCCCGGATACTCAGTGGGGGCAACGCGTGGCGGCCATGGTGGTCACCACGTTGCCGAAAGACCAGATCACCGCTGGCTGCGCCGCGGTCCTGGAGCCGCACGCAGTACCCAAGACCATCGCCGTCGTGTCTGAACTTCCGTTGCTGCCCAACGGAAAACCGGACCGGCAGCGTATCTACGCACTACTGAGCCAAGCGGCCAACGCTGCGGACGCCGCTCAAAATGCCTGACGCGTAGCGCTAGACTCGACTGCCAGACTTTTCCCAGAATCTAGGAGTAAAAAGTGGCCACAGTTGGTCAATGGATCGAAGGCGCACGCCTGCGGACCCTGCCCATGGCGCTGGCGCCCGTGATTATCGGCACAGCAGCCGCCTACGATTTGGGCGGCTTCAAGCCCCTTAACGCCGTGCTCGCCGCTCTGGTGGGATTGCTCCTGCAGATCGGCGTGAACTACGCCAATGACTATTCTGATGGTATTCGGGGCACCGATGACGTTCGGGTGGGCCCGTTGCGGTTGGTGGGCTCCGGCGCCGCAAGCCCGCGCTCCGTCAAGTTCGCCGCCTTTGCTTCCTTCGGCATTGCCATGCTGGCAGGGCTGGGCCTGGTGGTGCTGACGCAGGCCTGGTGGATGATACTGGTGGGCGCGGCCTGCGTGGTGGCCGCCTGGGGCTATACCGGAGGCAAGAACCCCTATGGGTACCTGGGGCTGGGCGACGTATTTGTTTTCGTGTTCTTCGGGCTGGTAGCCACCCTGGGTACCACCTTCACCCAGGCTGGTCGCATTTCGCTGGAGAGCGTGATTGGCGCCGTCGGCACGGGACTCATTGCCATGGCACTGCTCATGGCCAACAACGTGCGGGACATTCCAACGGATACAGAAGTGGGCAAACGAACACTGGCGGTGCGTCTGGGGGACAACAACGCCCGGCTCAGCTACGTGCTAATGCTTGCGTTGTCACTACTACTGGTCATCATCCCGGCGGTCACCAAGCCGTGGCTGCTGATAGTGCTGCTACTCATCCCGGCCACCCTGATGCCCAGCTGGCTGATGCTCAAGGGCAAAAAGCGGAAGTCACTGATCCCCGTTCTGAAACACACGGGGCTGATCAACTTGGGATATAGCCTGCTATTCGCGCTGGGCCTAGTGCTGAACCACGTTTTCTGAGGACGCCATGGTTCAGGGGCGGATTCGCCTAGTCGAGGAATTCACGCGGAACGGACGACGGCGCTGCCAAGTTTGCGCTGGCACGCGCCTCCGGCCGCTGGTCCGCATTGATCTTTACATCCGGGTGCTCGTCCAAGAGGGAATCTTCCGCCTGTGCGTCAGCCAATTCGGTGGCGCTGCGCACTGGCTTCGCGTTACCGCGGAAGCGGTTGGCCATCTGCTCCGCAGCAGCGTCCCGCTGCTTGCGGAAGAACAGGTAACTCACGCAGAAGGCGATGACCGCTGCAGCAATCGCGGAAACAATCGCGCCCACCTGAATCAGCAGAAAAATCACAAACAGCGGCACAAAGATAGCCACTCGGATCAGGAAGTACTTGAAGAAAGCCACGGGACTATTCTACCCGCCCAAGATGTGCCCAGCGCCCATAACTCGATGGGGGCTGCAGGCCCCCGACAGGCCTAGAATGAAGTATGGCCCGCTATCTAGTTTTCATAGTGTTATTGGCCGTATTTATCTACGGTCTGATTGATTGTGTCCGCTCGGATGCGCGCGACGTTCGCGGCATCGCCAAGGGGTGGTGGGTACTGATCGTCATCGCACTCCCCTTGGTGGGCGTGCTGCTGTGGTTCGCTCTGGGCCGGCCACGCTACGCAGAGCCACAGAGCGCGCCAAGCGCCGGGCCTTTGGCACCGGACGATGATCCTGAATTTCTGGCCAATTTGGAACGCTCACGCCGGCGCGCTGCCGCGGACGCACAGCGTCAAGCGGCAAAGCGCCAGCGTGATCAGCAATTCAAGGACAAGGGCACTACCTCTTAGCTGCCCACGCCTGCGTAGGAGTGCAGGCCGGAGAAGTAGATGTTCACAATGGTGAAGTTAAACACTACGCAGAGGTAGCCCACGATGGACAACCATGCGGCACGGGTGCCGGTCCATCCTCGGGTTGCCCGCGCGTGCAGGTACCCGGCGTAGACCACCCAGATCACAAATGTCCATACCTCTTTGGTGTCCCAGCCCCAGAAGCGGCCCCAAGCTTTTTCCGCCCAAATAGAGCCAAACATCAGGGTAAGCGTCCAGCCCACAAAGCCAATGGCGTTGATTCGGTAGGCGAGATTTTCAAGGCTCAGGGCGCTGGGCATCATGCGCATGAAGGGCAAGGAATCCTTGGTTCCCGCAGCCAGTATGCGCTCCCGGCGTGACTGCAGCAATTGCAACACGGACATGGCGAACGTCAAGGTGAACAGGGACGCGCTCATTACCGCGATGGAAACGTGGATAATCAACCAGTAGCTTTGCAGCGCTGGCACCAGGTGCCCGGCGGGAGTCCAGAAGGCCACCGACGCCGCGGTGATCATCACCAGTACTAGACCGATCACAAACGTACCCAGGAAGCGAAGATCACGCCGGGTCAGCACAATCAGGAACACCACAGCCACCACTGCACCACCGGTGGTGCAGAATTCATACATATTGCCCCACGGCACACGGCCCGCGGCCAGGCCACGCATCACCACTGCGCACACATGAAGAGCTGCGGCCAGCCCTGTCAGTACTACGGCCACTCGAGCCGCCTGCCTGCGCACGCCGGAGTACTTCATCTCGTCATCAGCTGTACCCGCCGCCGCTATGTGAGCGGTGGAGGGACGTTCTGCGCGGTCCTCCGGATCATAGCCAGCCGCGTAGACCACGTCGGACGCGCCAGCCGCACCAACCGCCACCCGCTGCTGTGCCGCCGCCGTGCTGGCAGCCTGCACCGTCGCCGTCGTACGACTGTTTTGGATCAAGTCCCACGCAAAGGCGACGAAAGCCACCACATAGACGATTCCGGCCAATAGCACAAAAAGTACGCTGTATTCGGCCAATGTTTGATTTGTGTCTGGCATTACTGATCCTTCGTAGCGGTAGTTGCCGGTTGATCTTTATCTTGCGCCTTTGCACCGCGCTTCGCCACTGACTCACCGGGCAATGCCCACGTCTTGGCCAATAGCTTGCGGATATTCGTTGACTCCTGCGCCAGACGGTAATCCTCGCCTCGTGCCAAGAGTCCATACTCCACCATGGTGCGCCCGTCCGGGTGGACTCCGGTGCGGACCCACGCCCGTCGACGAGACAGGAACAGCGAGCCAACGAGTCCCAGCAGCGCGGCCACGCCAAAGATGAGAGCGCTGGCCTGGCCTGGATCATGGTGAATGTCCAGCCCAACATAGCGCTTAATGCCGTCAAAACTGATGGAACCCTTTCCATCAGGCAGCGTGTACGAGCCCCCGGGCGCCAGCACGATGCCACCAGCCTTGAGATCCCTGTTGTTAAGTGGCGTCAGTTTGGAGGTATCTAGGGTGTAGACGTTCTTCGGTGCGCCGCCATCCAGGCCCAGGTCCCCGTAGTAAGAGTTGAGGTCGAGTTGTGGGTTGAAGGGGTCAGGGTCCGAAGCATAAGCCACGCCCTTGTCATCCTGCAGGGCTGTAGGCAGGAAGAACCCCACAAAACCGAGCTGACTTGGCTTAGCGTCAGGAACCTTAATCACCAGCAGGGAAGTATATGCACCATCGCTGGGCACAGCCACTACCGGCCCTTGGAAGGCCACCTTTCCGGTCCCATCCTTGACGGTGACCACAGGCGCGTAGCCGTTTCCTACCAGATACACATTCGTACCACCGATACTCACCGGGTCATTGACCTTCAACGTCTGGGTCTTTGCGGGGTCAGTGGGGGAATCCTTGGTGGTGAGCTGGGCGTTGAAGTCCAGCGGCTGACCGTAGTGGGCCTTAGATTCACGATCAAATTTCACCGTGAACTTGTCCAACGTGATCGAATATGGAGACAGCTGGGTCGACGAAAAGTTGGTTCCAGGGCTAAACGAGTCGTAGCCCACCAAGGTGTTGACGAAGGTGTCACCCTCCACCAAGATGCGCTGCCCCGTGTAACCGAACAACCCACCGATGGCGATGGAAACCAGCACCCCAATTAGTGCCGTGTGGAATATCAGGTTGCCCACCTCTTTGAGGAATCCGCGCTCTGCGCCGACAGACGGCCGGTCACCGTCAACATCGCGGATGTCCACCCGGTAGCCGCGGGCTTTGAGGGCTGCTGCGGCGTCCTTGATGGCCTGCGCGGGAGTAACACCCTGCTCCGCTGGAATCTCCAGAGTGCCGTATTGTGGCAGCCGCGAGAGCCGCCGGGGGGTGCGCGGAGGCTTGGATTTGATGGCCTTGTAATGCGCGATGGCCCGTGGAATCACACAGCCGATCAGCGAGATGAAGAGCAGTAGGTAGATCGCGGAAAACCACGGCGACGAAAATACATCAAAGAGCTTGAACCAATCCAGCACGGGACCGGTTCCTGGGTGATCTGAAATGTATTTCGTCACGGCGGCGGCGCTCGTTGGGCGTTGCGGGAACAAGGACCCGGGAACCGCCGCAACAGCTAGAAGCAGTAGCAAGAACAGCGCAGTGCGCATGCTGGTGAGCTGCCGCCACGCCCAGCGCAGCATCCCCCGGAATCCGAGCTTGGGGAGCGCTACATCGCTCTTCACATCCGCCGTGGCAGACTTCTTGGGCTTCTTTGTTTTGTCAGCCATTAGACCGGCAGCCTCACTTCGTTTGCAAACCAAAATTGCAAGTCGTTAATCCATATTCCCCAAAGACCAGTCACCATCAGAGCCCCCAGCGCAATCAACAGCCCGCCGCCAAAATACTGGACGGCCCGCTTATGCTGCGTAAATACCTTGAGCGCACCCATTCCCCGGCGAACACCCAGCGCAATAAGCAAGAACGGCAGGCCAAGTCCCAGGCAGTAGACAAAACTGAGTACCGCACCTTTCACCGCGCTGGACCCATCGGAAAAAGCAAGCAACTGCACAGCACCCAGAGTGGGTCCGGTGCAGGGAGCCCAGCCCAGTGCAAAAGTCACGCCCAACACGGGAGCCCCCCACAGCCCAGCGGGAGCCTTGTTGTGCAACTTGGCTTCATTCTGGAACCAGCCCAGGCCGCCCAAAAAAATAAACCCCAGCACAATCACCACCGCGCCAAGTACCTGAGTAACCCAGGCCGCATCGGGGCCTTTCAACCAAGCGCCCAGCTGGCCAAACACTGAGCCAAGGAGAACAAAAACAACAGAGAATCCGAGCACAAACAAGCCCACCCCGGCAAACATGCGGCCGCGGCGCTGTTTGGCCAGATCCACCCCCGTCAGGCCCGTGACGTAGCCCAGATAGCCCGGAACCAGTGGCAGCACGCAAGGAGACAGAAAGGAAACCAACCCGGCCAACAGGGCTATGGGTAGAGCTAACAGCATCGAGCCGCTGAGCACCGTTTCGGCGAAGGGGTTATTCACTGGGCCGCAATCTCTAACCTTCCGCCAGCGCGGAAGCAATGAGCGCCTTGAGCGTCCCTTTTTCGGCGGTGCCAAGAATACGGGCGGAGACGCGCCCCTTCTTGTCAAGGACCAGTGTGGTGGGCACGGCTGCGGGCGGCACAAATGCTGTCAACGACAACAGGACACTGCCATCCTTATCGTTCAGGCTGGGATACCCAAGGTTGAAGGTCCGCTCAAAAGCCAGCGCCGTGGCGGATTCATCCCTAATATTCACGCCATAGAAGAGCACACCGGAAGGCTGAAATTCCTTGTACAGCTCCCCCAGCCCGGGGGCTTCGACCCGGCATGGGGCACAGGCCGCGTACCAGAAGTTCAGCACGGTCACCTTGCCCGCGATGGAGGCCGCATCCACTACCACGCCATCAAAAGTCTTGCCACTGAAAGTGACGGGTGGCTTACGGTCAGCGATGCCAAATTCCGTGACGGAACCATCTCCGGCAATGTAGTTTTTGTTATCCCCCGCGTTGGCCTGTTGTGCGAGCGGATCCTTCGCCGTACACGCAGCCAGCAACAGCGAACCGGCTGCTGGCAGAGCAGCCAACAGCGCGCGGCGGCTAGTGCGGCCGTGGGAATGCTGAGAACTGGTCATAAAAAATTCCAAATCGAAGGGGATTGTTTGGCTATTCTACAGCGTGTCGAAAAGCTGAACGTTTCCTGTGCGTTGGCGGAACTCAGGCACCGGGAGTTGCCGCTGCACCAGGCAGCAATGAAGCAGCCGGTTCGCTGTAACGCACCGAAACAATCGCGTCGCCGTCGAACTCCAGGCTGGTGACGGATGCCAACGTACACTCGCGTTTACGCGGGTCATGCCACAGCTTGCGACCCTCAGCCTCCAGCCGCGTCACCCAGATGGGCAATTGGTGGCTAACAATGATTGCCTCCGCGCCGTCACCGGCAATATCCACGGCACGACGGCGAGCATCACCCACCGCTTCCATCACCCGTGCCGCCTGGGATTTATAAGGCTCTCCCCACGAGGGGCGTAGCGGATTGACAAAGTAACGCCAGTGCCGCGGCCGGAGCAGCTCACTGCGGTTAACCCGCATGCCCTCGAAGTGGTTTTCAGCTTCGATCACGCGAGCGTCGGTAGCAATATCCAGCCCTAGCGCCGCGGCAGTGGGCGTCGCAGTTTCTTGCGCCCGCGTCAGCGGCGATGCAACCAGATGCACCAGCTTTGCGCCTCCTACCGCTTGCTGCGAGAAATACTCTGCGGCGAGGACGGCCATGGCCGTGCCGCGATCAGAAAGATGGAATTCCGGGAGCCTGCCATAGAGGACGCCCTTCGGATTGAAAACTTCTCCATGACGAAGTAGGTGGACCGTGGCTCGAGACATACCCTAAGTTTCGCAAAGTTACGCGGCAATCCCTAAATCAGGGAGTTCCCAGCTACATTTCGTAAATTTTCTTGTATATCTGGGAATATTAGATGCGTATGCATGTTTATAGTGATGACGGGCCAAACAATGTCATCACCCCAGGCCCCTAAATCAACTTACAAGGAGCACCTATGACTACCACTACCCCCTCCGCCCTGACCCCCGGCACTTGGAACCTGGATGCCTC
>JABBNV010000023.1:14120-15252 GCA_019352125.1 Acidobacteriota bacterium
TTGCAGTCCGCCACGCAGGGATCAGCAAGGTTCGCGGAAAGTTCAACGAAGTTTCCGGTGTAGCCACCGTTGGCGAGACCTTGGCTGACTCCTCGGTCGCCGCCACTATCATGGCTGCAAGCTTCGATTCGGGCGATGCCAACCGCGATGGCCATGTCAAGGGCGCTGACTTCTTTGATGTTGAGCAGTTCCCGGAGCTGACCTTCACTTCCACCGAACTGAGCGCAGCGGGCGAGACTTACGAACTCACCGGCGATCTGACCATCCGCGGCATCACCTCACCCGTCACCTTCGAGACCGAATTCAACGGTGTTGCTGTTGACCCGTTCGGCGCTACTCGCGCAGGGTTCTCCGGCCAGACCACCATCAGCCGCAAGGAATTTGGCCTGACGTGGAACGCTGCTCTTGAGGCCGGCGGAGTCTTGGTTGGAGACAAGGTCACCATCACCCTTGAGGTTGCTTTCGTCAAGGCTTAATCGTCCCAAGCCGAGCACCAATGAAAAACCGCCCCAGATCAAAGATCTGGGGCGGTTTTTCCCTGTTGCATTGCCATCAACGCGACTACGCTGTAGCCATGAGCGCACCCCAGCAAGGCCCCGGCCCTGAAGAGCCGGGCCAACCGGACCATCAGCAGCAGCCCTACCAGCAAAATCCGTACCCGCAGGGCCCGGCGCAGCCGGGCTACCAGCAACCTGTTCCTGGCGCCTACCAGCAGCCCATGCCCGGTCAGGGAGGTTTCGGCGCACCACAGAAATCTCCTGCTTCAGACTTTTCAAACTTTCCGGCACGGCTGCAAAACCTCAGTGGCATTCCGCAAGAGGTTAGGTGGGCGTTCCTCTTGGTAGTTGCGGCCGCCGCGCTCAGCATTCTTTATGGGCTGATCAACATCTTCGTCAGCACGGGCAGGTATGGGGGACTTGCCGTAGTGGGGGCAGTTATTGGGTTCGTCTTCAACATCGTGGTCGGCGCAATTTACGTTTGGTTTGGGTTGCTGGCCAAGGAACGGGTTGGCTGGGCACGCATAGTGGTGATCTGTCTGGGCGGACTGATGCTGATTAGCGGGTTGATCACTCTCGTATCGGCCATATTCACCGGCATTGGCTTTATCCAAGTGCTGAGCTCTCTTGCTGGT
>JABBNV010000023.1:15262-17935 GCA_019352125.1 Acidobacteriota bacterium
GCCGCAGTCCTCTTGCTGCTCCCCGCCTCAAATGCGTATTACGCCAGGACGGGATCTGCGTACTAACGCCTTTTGCTCAAAGCCGGTCGCGATAGGGTTGAGGAAACTTATCGCGACCGGCTTTTTTCATATCCCGACGCGCTACCCGATGCATCCGTAGCGAAGAACAGGCAGGATCCCATGAGCACGCCAGGACAGGAACCCGAAGGCCCCCAACGCGGCCATTACGGCGAGATCGCCCCCGGGGTGCCCCGTTACGGCCAATACGCACCGGAGGGTTACCAGCCGCCAGCTGGCATGGCCCCATTCTCGGGCGGCCCTACCAACTCGCAACCGCCGTTGCAGGGCGTTCCCGGCGATCCGGTCGTGATGCCCCGGCAGGTACGTTTGGCCTGCCGGTTAATCTTGTTGGCGGCCGTTATCAACGCGGTCCTGACTGTGGTGGGCTCCATCGCACTACTCACCCCGGCTGGGCGCAGTGCAGCCATAGACGTCATGACTCAAGCGGGCCTGAGCGACACCTCGCTGATCGATCCCATCATCACTGCCACGTGGATTATCGGCATCATTTCCACCGTGCTCTACATCATCATCCTGATTGCCCTGCGCCGCGGGAAGAACTGGGCGCGAATAGCATCAGTGGTACTGGCGATCATTTCACTGCTCGCTTTGGTATCCCCCAACCTGGTCACCATTGTTCAGGTGATCCTGGGTGTTGTGGCTGCAGTCCTGGTGTTCAGGGAACCCGGTGCCAGCTACTTTCGCAAGCCTAGGAGCTGATCCCGTCCACCCGCGGATCAGCCAACCGTGGGTCAACTGACCGTTGCGCGTGATACGCCAGAATTTGAAGTTCCGTAGCCATATCCACCTTGCGCAGATTCACAAAGCCCGGAACTTGCAGCACCACGGGGGCAAAGCTCAGAATGCTGTGCACCCCGGCTGCAACTACGCGATCACACACGTTCTGCGCTGCGGAAGCTGGCAGTGCCAGCACCACCATGTTGGCACGGCTGCGCTCCAACACCGTTTCCAAATCAGCCGCATCGCTGATCCTCAGCCACCCTACTTCGTTGCCCACCAGCAGTTGATCTGCATCAAGCAACGCCACCACATCGAATCCGCGTGACATGAACCCACCGTAGCCAGCCAAGGCGCGGCCCAAGTTACCGGCGCCCACAATGGCCACCCGCCAATCCTGGGTGAGGCCCAGTGCGGAGGAAATGTGCGCCGCCAGGGGCTGCACCTCGTACCCCACGCCGCGAGTTCCGTAAGAGCCAAGGTAGCTCAGATCCTTGCGCAGGTTGGAAGAACTCACTCCAGAGAGATCCGCGAGCTCTTCGCTGGAAACCCGCTCGACACCGTCGGCCATGAGTGTATTCAAGGCCCGGAGGTAAAGCGGCAGTCTGGCCACTGCTGCTGGTGGGAGTTGCCGCGCGTTCACCGGTACGGTGGCAGCAGTGTCCGAAAAGTCAGCGGAGGTCACGCCAAGCCGCCCGCGGCCGAAGCGCTCGCTCCCAGACTGGCGCGCAGGCGTTGTGGATCAATGACCCAGAAGTCTCGCTGGATCCCGTCTACCAGTACCACTGGTACCTCTTCCGCATATTTGGCGGCGAGCGTAGCATCCGTATCGATCGAAATCTCCTGCCAGGCCGTCCCCGATTCCCTGGCAACGTCAGCAACCACCGCACGGGCGGCCACGCACAGGTGACAGTCAGGGCGGGTCAGTAGTTGCAGCCGTGCGGCGGCAGAAGATTCAGCCATGACATCAGCCTATCTTGGAGTGAACATTTGCTTTGTGTTGAGCCGCGGCGGCCATGGTTGCGGACACAGGCGGCCGGTATTGGCTAGACTCATCCCATGCCCGAAGCCACCACGGTCACTGCCGCGACTACGTCGGTAGTTGCCCCCGAACCGGGCGAAGCCGCATTTTTTGATGTTGACAACACCCTCATGAAGGGTGCGAGTCTCTTTCACGTTGCCCGCAAGATGTATCAGAAGAAGGCCTTTCGCCTTCGCGATGCCGCCGGGTTCGCTTGGAAGCAGTTCACCTTTATTCTCCGCGGCGAGAACATGAATGACGTTCATTCCATTCAAGACTCAGCGCTCTCCTTTGGCAAAGGGATCACCACTGACTTCATCCAGACTTTGGGCGAAGAAGTGTATGACGAGATGATCGCCTCCAAAATTTGGCCCGGAACCCGTGCCCTTGCCGAGCAACACTTGCGGGTGGGGCGCCAAGTCTGGCTGGTGACCGCGACTCCGGTGGAGGTAGCCACCATCATTTCGCAGCGGCTCAAGCTCACCGGCGCCCTAGGCACGCGGGGCGAGGTAGCGGACGGAATCTACACGGGGCGGCTGGTGGGAGAGATCCTGCACGGCCCAGCAAAAGCGGAGGCTGTCATGGCGCTAGCCGCCACAGAGAATCTGGATCTTGCCCGTTGCTGGGCCTACAGCGACTCTTACAACGACATTCCCCTGCTCACAGCCGTAGGGCACCCCGTGGCCATTAACCCGGATGCCAAGCTCCGCCGCCACGCGCGGGAGCATAACTGGCCCGTCTATGACTTCCGCTCCGGCCGGCGTGCTGCCACGCTGGGGCTCCGCGCAGCCACTGGCGCAGGGATTATCTATGGCGGCTGGCAGGGCCTGAAAAAGCTCCGGAAACGATAAGAG
>JABBNV010000023.1:17945-18801 GCA_019352125.1 Acidobacteriota bacterium
AAGTAATCGGTGCCGGGCCCCTGTCGCGAGCTGAAAGCTCTACTTCTTGTTACGACGCTGGTGACGAGTCTTTCGAAGCAGCTTACGATGCTTCTTCTTCGCCATACGCTTGCGGCGCTTCTTTATAACTGAACCCACGTAAGTCCTCACAAACTACATAACAATGACCACGTGAATGTGGGCATCAACGAATAGCTGACCGATCACAGGAATCGGTCACAGCCGAAAATGGATCTTTAACAGGGTACCGCCTCTAGGCGGTCTCCGCCGAACCACGATCAACCACGGCCGTACTTAAGTACGCTTGAACGGCTGATTCCGGTACTCGATATGAGCGGCCAAAGCGGACGGCGGGCAATTCTCCAGCATGAACCAGGCGATACACAGTCATCTTTGACACCCGCATCACGTCGGCCACTTCTGAAACGGTAAGGAAGCGCACGTCAGAGAAATTCTGCTCCGTCTCCATAACCCCCACAATTCTGTTGTTATCCGTCATCCCCCACGGTGAGAAGTAGCGGAACCATAAAAAAGGCCGTGTGAAAGATACTCTAGATGCTGGAGTGGTCATTGTGAAAGTCGACTAGCATAAATCTTTAGAAAGTCACGCAGACACGCCCAAGGGTATCAATCGCGACGGCGGCCAAATTTAGGCAAATTGGCCAAAATATCCGCAGCTCGGTTGGCGGCCCGACCCACAGTGCGCCCAATCTGCTGTTGGACGGTCTCATCATCCACGACATCTCCCGCACCGCTGTGGGGCCCCACGCCGCGCAGTTCCACATCATGGGTGGACTGAGCAGCCTTCGCAGCGGCAGCACCGTGGGCGCCAAAAAATTCCAGCCATTCAGCTACC
>JABBNV010000315.1 GCA_019352125.1 Acidobacteriota bacterium
GACCGCCGCGACGGTGAAGAGCGCAATGCCGATCAATGTCACGGTGACTCCCTGAGCCAGAACAAAAAGCCCACCAACCATGCCAGCGAGCACAAACCATCGCGGGAAGGCACGATTCTTCAGCGAGGTACCCATGGCTTTAAACCCCTGCCGCCCGCGGGGAAAAACGAGAGAAATAACAGCCATAACCACCAGCCCTGTGGTGAAACTGACCACGGCGGCTGCCATGCCATCGTGCAAACGCGTGCCCAGAGCAGCGTTGATGCGGCCCTGAACCGGAATTACTAGCCCCGCCAGGACCGCGAGGGGAATGCCAATGACGGCAGGGATCTTTTGATGCGAGGTCATAGCTCTAACTTAGCCGACGCACGCAGACCGTGTGCGCCTCGTGCGCCGCATGTCGACTGGCTCTGCCGCCATTGCCCGGCATACTTGTGCTCAGGTTCTCGCAGATGGTGCCTATACGGCATCATGGGCATATGCCCAATGACAATCAAGTGCCCTCCATAGACTCGATTCCTATCCGTGACGACATGATCCGGTTGGGGCAGCTGTTGAAACTAGCCTCGATGGTGGAGGACGGGGTGGAGGCGGCTGAGCTGATCCGCAATGGCATGGTCAAGGTGAACGGGCAGATCGAGGAACGCCGTGGCGCGCAGCTGCACCCGGGTGATGTTGTTTCCGCCAACGGGTTGGCCATCCGGATTACTCGCGGCTAACTGCTGCCAGCGCCAGCTTGCAGGGCTAACCGCTGCTGGCGGCAGGGAATCTCAGCTAAGCACGTTGCCCCGCAGGAACTCGCCGACGTGGGCAATTTCCTGCGCGTTGATGCCGTGCCAGATACCGGTGTAGAGCACTTTGGTGAGCGTGAAATGCTCGCGCAGCCACGTGTTGGTGTACTCCACCGACTCCGCCGGAATCACCGGATCCGCCTGATCGCGTCCCCAGAAAATGGGCATCTTGCGCTCCGCAAGGGCAGCATCCTGATAGAACGGATCCCC
This sequence comes from Acidobacteriota bacterium, assembly GCA_019352125.1. Classification (GTDB taxonomy): domain Bacteria; phylum Actinomycetota; class Actinomycetes; order Actinomycetales; family Micrococcaceae; genus JABBNV01. Next base: position 1,002 of record JABBNV010000315.1, read on the forward strand.
GTGCGCGTCGTGAACAAATCCAGAGAGACCAACGACGGCGGCAAAGTCGTTGGGCAGGTGCCGCACCAGAGCGGTAGCCATGCACATTCCCTGCGAAAACCCGAGCAAAGTCACGCTACTGTGGCCCTCCTTGACTGTGTCCAGCCACTGCGTCATCTCCGTAACGGCTGAGACCACCGCTGCGTCGTCGTATGACAAATCCGAACGCAACGGGAACCACGCGAAGCCGGGACCAGCCGCTAGCCCTGCACGAACCGAGGCCACGGTGAATTCTTGCGGCAGGGCGTCCTTGAGCGAAAATAAATCCGCCTCATTCGAGCCGTACCCGTGGAACATCACCAATAACGGCGTACCAGTGCGCTGGTCTTCAGGCTTGGAAAAGAGGACGTGTGATGCAAAATTGCTCATGCCCACATTGTTGCAGAAGCGCAGCAGAGAAGCGCAGCAGAATCGTGTGCCGGGGAGGATGCTGTTAGTTGCGCAATCGCAGGCGAATGGGTGCAGGATAAGTAGGTGACCAACGCTGACATGGATTCTGAACTTTCTACCGTCGTTTCGCCCGAGTCTGAGCAGACCAATCATCCGCATCCGTGGAACCGCTATGTAGCCATGGGAGACTCGTTCACCGAGGGAATCGGCGATCCGGACCCGCAGTCCCCTGGTGGGCATCGGGGATGGGCAGACAGGTTGGCCGAGGAACTGAGCCGGGAGAAGCCAAATTTTGCCTACGCGAATTTGGCTATTCGCGGCAGGCTTATGGGCCAAATCTTGGATGAGCAGTTGGAACCCGCACTGGCGTTGAAGCCGGACCTCATCTCCATCTCAGCTGGCGGAAATGACCTGCTTCGGCCCGGGTCCGATCCGGATGCCCTGGCAGAGCGCCTGGACGCAGCCGTGGGCGAGATGCTAGCCTCCGGCGCAAACATTTTGCTGTTCAACAATCCGGATATTCGCGATACCCCTGTGTTGGGACTGGTCCGGGGCCGCGTTGCTATCTTCAACGAAAACCTGCGCACCATTGCGGCCCGTCATGACGCCGTGATTGCGGATATGTGGTCCCTGCGGCAGCTCACGGACCCGCAAATGTGGGCCAGTGACAGGCTGCACTTCTCGCCACTGGGCCATCACACCATTGCTTTGATGTGTCTGGAAGCGCTGAACGTCCCGCACACGTTGGTGCCCATGTCGCCCAAGGACCTGCCGGCTCGGAGTTGGCGTACAGCCCGCTCGGAGGACTTGGTGTGGGCACGCGAATTCTTTGTCCCGTGGGTATTGCGGCGCGTCCGGCATACCTCTTCAGGAGATGGCATAACTGCCAAGCGGCCGACGGCGGGGCCGGTGTTTGGCCCCGGCATGCCGCCAGGCGCGGGAGCGTAAATCACCTTGTCCACTAAGGTGCCGGGGACGCCGGCACCTTAGACTGGCGCCACAGACCATCTGACGAACACGGAAGTGGAGCCATGGATGCGCTGAGTATGCCCGGATTACTGCCTGCATCACTGAACAATAATGGTGGCGGATTCAGCTGGACGTGGCTCATCATTATTGAGCTGGTCGTGGTGCGTATGGTGATCTCCTCGAGGCGTGCAAAAAGGCCGCTGCCGGCAGCGCCCCAGCCAAAAGATGGGAGCAGCTCCAAAAACGGCTCCATCGCGACCCAGCGTCAGGCCAGCGAACATGCGCTCAGTATGAGCTCGATGTGCTGGACACCCAGCGCCGTTCCGGAGCCATTACCGCCGAGCAATACACGGCACAGCGCGAAGAGATTTTGAAAAAGTACTGGCGGCGTGGCGATTGAGCCCCGGCGAAATCAGGTCTGGGCCAGCCCTACCTGGGGAAGAACTCTCTGCTCAGCAGCTCCCCCACTGCAGCGGTTTCTGTCAGGAAGCCGTCGTGCCCAATGGCTGAATCGATCTGATGCACCGTAACATG
>JABBNV010000316.1 GCA_019352125.1 Acidobacteriota bacterium
CCATTGACTGAGGAATATTTTCTTGTACTAATGACTGCTTATTCGATAAGGCCAGCGTCCTGACCGGTCCCTTTTTAGAGAATATCAGTGGACGTAATCACGACGGGGAAGAATGATCCCTGAGAAGAGGCAATTATTTTATGTCACATGTAGTGTTGTTGTGACATTCTTGTCACTGTTGTGTTTTTGAGAGTTGCACCCCATAATGAGTGGAGCAACATCGCACCAAGCTTTTCTGGCGGATGCCCGACAGGCTGTACTGGCGAAAATTCACTCGAACTTTCATCATCAGGAGTACAGCTTTTGAAATCGACACCGCCCAGCCGCCACCTCGGATGGCGCGCCACCGTCGCGACTGACGGAATTACCCTCATTCAAGGACCAGCCAGTAACTGGATCATCCTTCGGGATGGGGACGCGTTCACACTCGTTGACACCGGATACCCAGCCGACCGGAACCTCGTGCTGGCCAGCATTGCTCACCTCCACCTCGATCCGGCGAACTGTGCAGCGATCCTTCTCAGCCACGGACACGTAGACCACACCGGTAGCGCCCATTTCTTCCACACCACCTACGGCACACCGGTTTACGCATCCCCCGCTGAACTCGCCCACGTCCGCGGCCAAGAGAAGCACCAAGTTACCGTTGGTCAAAGCCTTGCCCGGGCTTGGAGGCCACGCGTCGCAGCCTGGATGGTTCACGCTATCCGAGCGGGCGCCCTCGGCGCCGACGTTGTTTCGGAGGCACGAGCCTGGACACAAGACATCCTGAACGAGCTGCCCGGGTCCCCGCAGGCCATTGTCAATGGCGCACACACGCCCGGTCACACCGTCTTCTCCCTAGACGACGGGAAGGTCCTGCTGACAGGAGATTCGATTATTACCGGGCACCCGCTCAGTGCCCGCACCGGCCCGCAACTGCTCCATCCGATGTTTCACTACCGACAAAAAGAAATCGTGCCATCTCTTGATTCATTCAAAGATGTTCCCGCGACAATTCTGATCCCCGGTCATGGACCTCTGATTCACTTGTCCGTCACCGACGCAATTGCACAGGCGACCTCATGAACCCGGCCGTCTCTATTCACTTGACTTGCACTGCTACCGAGAGTCTGGCTATGCCTATCAAAACAACTGTCACCACTACGGTCTACTGCGACGGAAACTCTGGAGTTGGTTGTGGAAGTGAAGCATCCATTACTTTCCCGACCCTCCAGGGCCCAGCGCTGGCATCGGCACGACGCTTAGGGTGGAAGGTTGCTGCTGAGGCGTTATGCCCCGCGTGCGCCCAGGCGGAGGTCAAACAAACCCGTGAAACCCCACGGCTCATCGGGATGCTGCAGAGTGTCCACCTTGAAGTGGCTTAGCGGTTCCACGGAGCCTGCGGACTGATGGCGAAGGCATACAAGAAAAACCCCACAATTGTCAGGGGGAATGCCAGAATCGCTGCCACACACAGAATAAGGAAAGCTTTCATGCCTCCCATGTGTCCGGCGACTAGTGGGTGTCGTAACCCATCGGCTCGGTGCGGAGTTTGTACTCGCCCGGCATGATCTTTCCGTTTTCGAGCTCACGGGCGGCGCGGGCCTGATCCCACGGTTGCATGGATTCAATCTTGTTGGCCCGCTGCTCCCAAGCAATGGAAATGAAGTGCGGCCAGTAGTCGTCCATGCCGGCATATTCTCGACGACGACGCATTGCCCATCGAACAGCTTGTCCGCAGACGGCAAAAAAATCTGCAGCACTCTCACGATCACGAATGGGATTTTCGAACAGAGTTGATTCCAAGCGTTTCAGTAAGGTTGCCTGACCACCGGCTGCGGAAGCGAGCAGAATGGCTGCATCTGGATGAATGTCTTTAGCCAGTGCCGCCAATCCAAAATCTGAACGCAAATCTTCAGTGTTGGCGACGGCCACATCCGTCATCATCTCGTAGCCTTGGAAGCGCTCACCGTCGGGACGATACGTGAACCCGGCCTGCTCTCGCAGATTGCGCCATGGATCCTCCGGGTTCAGGGAGCGAACCATGTCAGAAACGAATCCGGACATCCATGCGCAAAACCAGTGAGGGGCTTGTGCAACCAAGGTCACCATGTGGGAATCAATCTCCACGCGCGCGTCAGTATCAACGAGTGGATCGCACAAGGACGTGACCCAGCGCTGAAGCCACACCGTCTCAATGTCGGTCATTGGTGGTTTCCTTGAATTGAAGAGCATGTGCACGGAAAACAAATCTAGTCGCAATTGTCGTAGTTCTGCCATTTCTGCGATAGATCCGGCGCGGCGAAACAAGGAGTTAAACGTCACATCTTAGCGAATGGACACCGTTTTGACTCAGATCTAATGCCCCACAATCGCTGTCACCGCACAGATGGCATAGACATCGAACGTGAATGCAATAGATACCAGCCGCCGCGTCGGGCTCATCGAACTCCCGGAACTGGCCGAGCTGCTGACCCGGTATGGGATCACAGCCGTCACCGGGCCAGATTTCAAGAGCGCCGTCGCCGCCATCAAAACAGAGTCCGCGAAACGTGCGATCCCTATCATTGTCGCCGACAATCCTACCCCGGGCCTGCGATCGTGGGTGAACCGTATCCAACAGAGCGCCCCAATCAAAGTCGCTGTTGTTCGCAACCTGCAATCCCCTGTTATTGATGCGGGCTCAGCCGCGGAGATCCTGACACCGGCGAGCATCAACGACATTCTTTCCACCGTGGGTTTACCGACCTTGGATGGACCGGACGGTTTGCGGACCTTCCCTGAGTCTGTTGTCGAGGCGGGTGGGGGCTTTGAACTCCCCGACTTCGATTTTGATGACTTGGAAGACGACGACCTTGCCGCGGCTGTCCCTGTGCAGATCAGCGCTCCGGAACCGGTCTACGAACCGGCCCCGGCCACCACGCCAGTTGTTCCAGTTGCGAACGAG
>JABBNV010000317.1:0-281 GCA_019352125.1 Acidobacteriota bacterium
CGGCCGCTGGGCTATAGCCAAGCCTGTCGTAGTTGTCCCGGGTGGACACCAGCGGGCTCAGCCGGTGAACGCGCTGGGGGATGTTCCAGGCTGCGCCCAAGGCCGTGAGCAATTCCTCCAACAACAGGGCGACGGCGTGTGGCTCGCCAGCGATGGAAGTGGCGGGGTCGGACAGATCGGGGGTACGCAGGGCAGCACCCAGTTCAGCGTGGGAAAGGTAGTTGTGCATGAGAAGTCCTTGGGTTGAGAGGGAGGGGTGACAACACCCCGGCCGCACAACC
>JABBNV010000317.1:291-2696 GCA_019352125.1 Acidobacteriota bacterium
ACCGGGTGGACTTAGCGCGTTAGCGGACGGCCCAGCCGGCCGCGAAACGGCCGGGGGCGGGGAAATCGCTGCTGCAACATCATGGGAACAGACTACTCCGGTTGATTTATCTGGAGGGAGCCCGTCAAGGCACGCCACAAAAAGTGGTGGCTGCGGGTGTGCAGCGCGGCCGCTTGTTTGTTGTCCGAGGCGCCGGAGTGTCCGCCTTCCAGAGCTTCGTGGAACCACACGTTGTCAATGCCCATGGATTCCATCCGCGCCGCCATTTTGCGAGCCTGAACGGGCCCCACACGGTCGTCCGAGGTGGCGGTCCAGATGAAGGTATCCGGATACTTCACCCCTGAGCGAAGTAGGTGGTACGGGGAGAACGTCTTGATGAATTCCCACTGCTCTGCGGAATCTGGATCCCCATACTCGGCAATCCAGGAGAACCCCGCGGAAAGCTTGGTGTACCGGCGCATATCCAGCAAAGGTACGCCGCAGGAAATGGCCCCGAACAATTCCGGGTACTGGGTGAGCATGTTGCCCACCAGTAGGCCACCGTTCGAACCGCCTGCGCAGCCCAAGTGTGAGCGCGTGGTAACTCCACGAGCTGTCAGATCCCCGGCTACCGCAGCAAAATCCTCGTAGGCACGATGCCGTTTCTCCCGAAGTGCGGCGCGGTGCCAGCCGGGCCCGTATTCTCCACCGCCGCGGATGTTGGCCACCACGTACACGCCGTGGCGCTCAATGGAGGCGATTTCCGCTGTGCGTTCCAGCCACACCCTGCCCACGGTTCCGCTGTACGCGGGCGTCCGGGAGATTTCAAAGCCGCCATAGCCACTCAACAGGGTGGGGTTATTGCCGTCCAACACCAAATCCCGCGCGGAGACCTGAAAGTAAGGAACGCGAGTGCCGTCGTCGGACGTGGCAAAGAATTGCTCCACACGGAACGCGTCATCGTCAAAAAACGACGGCGCTGACTTGACGACCGCGTGGGCGTCGCCTTGGCCTGAGGCGGATAAGGTGCCGCGAGTCAACGCCGTGGGCGTCGTGAAGCCCGTGGCCACGAGCCAGAAATCATTGGGAGCTTCAGCATCCTCGTCGTCTACAGCCGTGGCGCTGACCTCGTGCAGGGGCGGGCAGGCGTCCAACTCACGGGAGGACCACGCGTCCGCGGGATCCAGCACAAGGATTTTTGCGGAGACGTCCTGGAGCAGATTGAGCAACAGGTAGTCTCGCGTCCAGCTCCAGGACTGGAGCGAGGTGGCGGCATCTGGGGTGAACAAGGTGGTGAGCTCGCGGCTGCCGGCCTGAAACGCGTCCAGTTCAATGGCCAAGAGTGAGCCCGCGGTGTGCGTGGTCCCTGCTACCTCCCAGTCTCCCTGCGGCCGCAGGATCAACCATTGGCGGTGCACGCTGACGTTCACGTCCGTGGGCACATCGATAGCCACCCAGTCCGAGCCACTGCGGAGGTACTGGGTCTGGTTGTAGAAGTCGATCACGTCAACGGCAAATGTCCGCTCAAAACCGGGGGTGGCATCGTGGCCCAGCGCTGCCATCAGGTGGTGCTCTGGGACGTCGAAGAAGAGTTCAGCCTCCGCCAAGGATTGCCCACGCTTGAGTACCACGCCCGTCCTTGGATAGGAGGAGGTGGTCACAGGGGAGCCACCTCCAGTGGTGGCGATCAGCAGCGTGTCCGCATCCAGCCAGGACTGGCCACCCTTGGCTACGGGCAGGTCGAACCCACCCTGAGCGGGGTCAACAAAGGTGCGGTGGAGCACGTCATATTCGCGCACCCGGGTGGCGTCCCCACCATCGGGGGAGAGGGACACCAAGGCCTTGCTGTACGGCTCGCCTTCCGCCGGTCGGAGCATGGTGGCGCCGTGCCACACCCACGGGGTTTCCTCAGAAGCGGCCAGTGCGTCCAGATCCAGTAGGACTTCCCACTCCGGGCTGGCGGTGGTGTAGCTGTCCCACCGGGTACGTCGCCATAGGCCGCGGGGGTTGCTTTGGTCAGTCCAGAAGTTGTAATACCAGTCACCGCGTTTGGTGACCATGGGGATGCGATCCGTGGAGTCCAGCACTTGAACTACCTTGGCTTCCAGCCCGACGTAGTCTGCGTCTACGAGGAGTTCCTCGGTGCGCGCGTTCTGGGTGCGCACCCAGTCCAGTTGCTTGTCCCCATAGATGTCCTCCAGCCAGATATTTTCATCCGATGGTTGGTCTGCAGGTTGGTCTGCGGGTTGTTCAGGAAGGGAAAGGTCAGCGTCGGTAAGGGCCATTCAAACATCCTAGGTAGTGGGGTGAGAATTCCCTACTTTGCGAGCCAGAACTGGGCCACGCCGAACCTTCGGGCCGGCGTCAGCTAGGCTCTTTCTATGGCTCAATCACGGACTCTGCGGGTGGCAATTGTGGGTGCTGGC
>JABBNV010000317.1:2706-2923 GCA_019352125.1 Acidobacteriota bacterium
TCCGTGTTGGAGCGGCTGTTGGCTCATGCGGCTTCTGGTGTGTTGGCCGGCCGCGAGCTGGAGATTACGCTTGTTGACCCATACCCCGCGGGCCCCGGGCATGTCTGGCGCGCGGATCAGTCGCGGCTCTACTTGATGAATACGCAGTCCTTCTACCCCACGCTGGTGCCGGACACATCGGTGGAACCGGGTCCGATTGCGGGTTGTAGCTTTGATC
>JABBNV010000024.1:0-522 GCA_019352125.1 Acidobacteriota bacterium
CAGGACCTGGTCAAGGCCTATGGAGCGCTGGTTCAGAACACTATCGACGCACCTCCAAACTCGTGTGATTAACCCCTCATTACAGAAGGGTCTCGATTGCCTCGACACGCCCCGCGACGGCTATTAACCCACTGTGACTCTGCCTATGATTTTTAAGTCAGAACTGTTCGCTTCCCTTCCCCCTTGGAGCATCAGCATGGATAGCAACACTGTTAATGACCTGCTTGTCGTCTCAGGCACCTTGATCATTGCCGCCCTTATTTTCGGGTTCATCATCCTCTCCTTCCTGGGCGCGCTGCTCCTGGCAGGAGTCGCCCGCGTGGCACAGCTGGGATCTCACAAATTGGCCCACTCCGTGGACCGTCCGTGGGGAGGATTCCACTATCATGCAAAGAGCAATGTCGATGCCGAGCCAACAACCAACGCAATCCCGCTGACCTAAAAACAGAGCCAGTTCCTTGCCTGTGCGCAAGGTTGCGTTCATCTTCCGCGACTAGATTTGTTGTCATGAGACGCAAACGT
>JABBNV010000024.1:532-14340 GCA_019352125.1 Acidobacteriota bacterium
CGGCCCTACCCCAGCCCCACGCCTCGATGCACTCTGGCTGACCTTGCTTCCGGGGGATCGAGTCCGCCTGAAGCACAGCAGCGGCCATATCGAAACCGGTCTGATCGATGACGCCACCTGTGACCGCACCACCGTGTGGGTCAGCTTGGACCACGGCCACGGCCGCACCCTCCTCCACTATGCCGACGGCGTCCAGATTCTGCCGAATTAGCGCCCCCACTAGGCACCCAGACAGCAGAATGGCCACGCCCTGGGGCGTGGCCATTCTGCTGTCTGTCAGGGTTTCTAACGCTTTCTAGCGGCGACGAACTCTAGCCGTCAGCGCCAGCAGGCGTCGTGGTGGTGGTGAGTCCTTCCAACTTGTTTGCAGCGATGGCGTACTTATTGGTGAACGTGTTGGCAATAGTGACCTTGGAGGTATCAACGCCGTTGCCCTTTTCCATGGCGAAGATGACCTTGGGGCCACCTGCGGGCATGATGCCGTCCGGCAGGAACTGATCCTTGTCCGTGGTGAGGCCCGCGACGTACTGGTCCTTGCTGATAGTGCTGTTCTGGACGTAGGAGGCGGGCAGCTTGTCTGCAATTTCAGCCGCGCTGTGCGTGGCGATCCAATGCATCGTCGCCACCAGTGCGTCTACGACCTTCTGGGCGGCATCCTCATGAGACTTCACCCAGCTGGCGTTGGCCAGGAGACCGGCAGCGGGCCAGTCCCCGCCAAGCGCCTTGGTGGCACCGGCTGCGGTGGCCAGGTCAATTGCGGGGTAAGCCAGGTTCTTGCTCTCCAGCGCACCGACGGTGGGTTGGGTGGTCATGACGCAGTCTGCGGACTTGCGCTGGATGGCAGCGATGGCGGTTGAACCTGCTCCCACGGCGAGGGTGTGGTAATCACTCTTCGTGATTCCAGCCTTCGAGGCTACAAACTGGGTCAGTTCGTCAGTACCGGAACCAAGGTCCGTCACACCGACGGTCTTGCCCTTGAGGTCCGCAGCCGAGTGGACTCCGCTGTCCGTGCCGCACATGATGCGTTCTCCGGGTGCGCCGGAGAGTTGAACCAGGTTGATGACGTCCTTGCCCTTGGACTGGAAGTCAACGGTGTGGACGTACCAAGCACCCGCCATATCCACCTGGCCGGACGCCATGGCATCTTCTGCCCCCACTCCACCTTGCTGCTCCGTGGACAGCTCCATTTTCACGCCGTACTTCTGGTAGAAGCCCAACTGCTGTGCAAGCTCGTAGGGCAGGTAGATCTGCTTGTCGATGCCACCAACCATCATCTTGACGGTAGGGATTGGCGCAGCGCTGCCATTGGTGCTGGTGCTGCTTGCTGCCGTGCTACCGCAGGCGGCAAGGCTGAGCGCCATTGCTCCAGTGGCCGCCACTGCGTAGATTTTGTTCTTGATCATGTGTATTTCCTTTTCTTTATCCCGGAAATCCGGGCCTGCTTGATTCAGTAAAAGTGAACGAATTGCGGTTTTAGATGGCCTGAGCCTCGGAACGGCTCGGCGGCCGCCACTTGAGCAGCGAGTGCTCAAGCAGACTGATCAGGTACTCCGCCCCGAGCGTGATGACGGCAATGATCACCATGCAGGCGAAGACGGTGTTGGGATCGAACGTTCCCTGCGCCTGACTGATGATGAGACCGATTCCGTGCTGAGCCCCCAGAACTTCGGCCACCAAAGCTCCAATGATGGCGAAGCCGAAGGCTGTGTGCAGGCTAGCGATAATCCAGGTCATCGCGGACGGGATGGTCACATGCAAGGCCACCTGAAACGGAGACGCACCCAGAACCCGCACGTTCGAGATGAGATTCTGATCAACCTCTCGGACGCCTTGGAACGCATTGAAGAAGACCACAAAGAACACTAGAACCGCTGCTAGCAGTACCTTTGGGCCCATTCCGAGACCAAAAGCCACGATGAAAATCGAGCCGAGCACGATGCGCGGGATGGAATTGACTATCCGGATATACGGTCCCACCACATCAGAGAGATAGCGATTGGAGCCGAGGAGGATACCGAGGATAACGCCAGTGAAGGTTCCAAGGAGGAAGCCCAACAACGCCTCCTGCACCGTGATCCAGAGGTTTTCCCAGATAGTTCCGAAAGCCGTGCCTACGGTGAAGAGGTTGACCAAACTGTTCCAGATCTCCGTGGGCTGGCCAAAGAAGAACTTGTCCACCCAGCCAGCTTCCGTAAACCACTGCCAGCCGCCAATGACGGCCGCAGCGAGCGCGATCCGGCCAATCCAGACCCACGCTTTCCGACGCGTTACTGCTCGGCCCGCGGAAGCCTTCATCTCGGTCTCCTGATCCTGGACTAGCACTGTGTTTTGTGCCAAAGTCGTCATGCTGCCTCACCTGCCGTCTGCTGGTAGGCACGGGTAACTTCATCCTTCAACGAGGACCAAATCTGTCCCTGCAGTTCAAGGAAGCGTTCTTCGTGCCGGATCTGCTGGACATCTCCGCGCGGCCTCGGCAGGTCAATGTCGAAGACGTTCTTGATGGTGCCGGGACTACTGGTCATGATGACTACCTTGTCCGCGAGCGCCACTGCTTCGTCCAGGTCGTGCGTGATGAACAGCACCGAAGGGCGTAGACCCTCCCAGAGCTGGAGTAGCTCGTTCTGCATGATGGCCTTGGTTTGGACATCAAGAGCACCGAACGGCTCATCCATCAGTAGAATTCGGGGATTATTGATCAGCGCGGCAGCCATGGCAACGCGCTTGCGCATGCCGCCGGAGAGCTGGTGCGGGTAGCGATCCTCAAAGCCCGCCAGGCCAACGCGACGCAGCCAGTCCATGGCCAGCTCGGTGGCCTCCCGTTTGGGTGTGCCGAGCAGGACGGGGCCAATCAATACGTTATTGAGGACGGTTTTCCAAGGGAAGAGTGCATCCGCCTGGAACATGTAACTCACACCGTTGGTGATGCCGTCCACAATGCTGCCACCCACACTGACCGAACCCGCACTGGGGTGCTCAAGGCCGGACACCTGAGCAAGAGTTGTGGACTTGCCACACCCCGTAGGTCCCACGATCGCGCAGAATTGGCCCGGTTGGATGGTCAGGGCCACATCACGGATAGCCGTGAAGGTTTCACCTTTCGGGGTGAGATAGCGCTTGGTCAGTCCGGTGATCTCAATCCGTGCCGCATCCGCAGCACCGTTTGGGTCCGCGGACAGAGTGCTGCTTCTTGATAGTTTTGACGCCATTGTCGCTCAATTTCCTTATCTGGAGACGTTCGCTTACGTGATGTAGGTCACGGAAACTGTGGCAAGCTTAGGAAATGATCGTTCGTGCCAGAAGAGTTCAATAAGTTGTGTGCAATACCCGCAAAAGTTAATGTTTTGTGCGTTTTCTGCAATGGAGTCCAAACCCACCATTTGCGGCGAGTCCACTGAGCCGCACAGCTAGGCGGATACGGCGCCGCGATGGAGAACATTCGTGGACGCTGACCACCCAAATCCTGCTGGGTTTCTTGTCCCTATTGCTGCTCACGGTATTTCTTGGCGGATACCTATTCACGCTGATCAGCAACCAGACTCTGGAACGGCAGTACCAGCTCCGCGCACTAGCCATTGCGACCACCACCGCCCAGATGCCGGAGATCCGTGCTGCTATTGCCGCCGGGGATCCCCAACACGTTATTCAAAGCCTCGCACAGGGCATCAGAGCCGCGGCAGATCCGGCCTACGTGGTGGTGGCTGACCGCCAGGGAATCCGTCTCTCACATCCAAACCCGGCGCTAGTGGGCCAAAAACTCGAGGAACCAGTTGCCGTCTTGGATGGACAGACGCATGTGGGAGTCGACCAGGGCAGCCTGGGGATATCCGCCAACGCAAAAGCGCCCATCTTTGGGACGGACGGTGCGGTAATAGGCCAAGTATCGGTAGGCATTGAGGACACCACCATCCTGGGCGAACAGGTTCAGAATCTATGGCTCATTGCAGGGTTCTCGGCCCTCGTGCTCGCCCTAGGCGTGGGCGGTTCCCTGTTGCTCTCCCGCCGGATCAAGCGTGTCACCTTCAACCTGGAGCCCGCCGAAATCGCTTTCCTCTTGCAAGAGCGGGAGGCGCTGCTGCACGGGATCCGGGAGGCCGTCGTCGGCCTTGATGACAATGGGCGGGTGACGGTCATCAATGAGGAGGCCCGGCGCCTGCTGGGTGTCGAAAAGACGGCGCTGGGAACACCCGTTGCCGAGCTCGTTCCGGCCGGGCGGCTCCGGGATCTGTTCACGGGCGCCCTGACCGGCGCCGATCAGATGGCGATGACCGAGGATGCACTCCTGATAGTCAACCGGATGCCCGTTGCGATCGCCGGGCGTAGCATCGGTTCGGTGGTGACACTGCGAGACCGCACCGAAATAGAGGGCTTGGTACGTGACCTGCGCTCCATCGAAGGCCTGATGGAGGCCATGCGGGCCCTGGAGCATGAGTATGCCAACCGGTTGCACGTTGTGGACGGACTTCTGGAAATGGGTGATGTGGAGCAGGCCAAGACCTACGTATCGCAACTGTCCACGGCATCAACGTCACTAAGCGAAGAACTCCGCGCCCGGATTGCCCCGCCGGAACTTGCAGCCTTGTTGCTGGCCAAGATCACCGTAGCCGCCGAACAGGACGTCCAGATTGTGGTGAGCGCTGATTCCCGGCTGGAACAACCCAGAGTTGAGCAGACCGTGCTGCTGACCATCGTGGGTAACCTGTTGGACAATGCCGTGGATGCGCTGGCACATACGCCCCGACCGCGCACTGTGACAGTGCACTTTGATGACGCCGACGGCGTGTTTATTTCCGTGCGAGACAACGGCCCGGGGGTACCTGCGGATAAGATCGAGCAGGTAGTGATGGACGGCTATTCCACGAAGGATCCGCGCCCCGGCATGCGGCGCGGAATCGGGCTGGCTTTGGTATCACGCATTGTGCGCCGGGCCGCTGGCACGCTTGATGTGTTCCCGGGCCCGGGTGGGAATTTTGAGGTATGGCTACCAGCAGACTCGGACAAGGACGTCAACGAGGGCAAGGGCAAGAAATGATTAAGACACTGGTTGTCGATGATGACTTCAGGGTGGCCGGAATCCATGCGGCCCGGCTGGCCAAAGTGAAGGGCTTCGAATGCGTAGGCGAGGTCTACAGCGCGGCCGCCGCACGGGAGGCTATTGCAGAGCTAAAACCAGATCTCATGCTCCTGGACGTGCACCTGCCGGATGAGGACGGGTTGTCCCTGTTGAGATCGTTGCAAGCTGCAGGGACCGAAGTGGACTGCATCATCATTACCGCCGCCCGGGACTTGGCAACCGTCAAGTCTGCCATGAGCAGCGGCGCAGTCTATTATCTGGTCAAACCATTCAGCTTTGACCAGCTCCGCACGCAATTGGAGGTCTACCTCCGTTGGCGCCAGGAGCTGGAATCGGCATCCACGGCCAATCAGGCAACGGTGGATAGGCTTTACAACACGCGTGTGGCCGGCGTTCCAGCTGCAGCCCCGGCCCAACGGCTGCAACCGACCATGGCGAAGGTTTTTGACGCCGTCCGCACCGCCTCCGGTCCCATTGGAGCGGCAGAGATTGCGGACCAACTGGGCGTGAGCCGGCCCACAGCACAGCGGTACCTAGGCGCCCTGGAACGAAAGGGCCTGGTACTCCTGGACCTTACCTACGGAAGCAGCGGCCGGCCGCTGAATTCCTACACACTGCCCTAGCTGCTGGAACGCCAGGGCGGACGGCACCAGGGCGACGACGGCGGTCACCGCGCCAAAATCCAGGCCCACCAGCATGGTGTTTCCCGAGGATGAGGGGATTGGGCTGGCTTCGAGGAGCTCGGTGGTACGGTCTTGGCTTTCCTTGAGCTCGGAATCAAGCACGGTGATGCGCCTGGCGAGCCGGAGAGCCTCAGCTCTTGCAGTGGCAGCGGCGAGGCACTCATCTCGAAAGCGCCCATGAGAGATTTCAGTGATCTTGGTATCGTGAAGCGGCCTGCGTGCGTCGATGCCAAAGCTTTGACCCGGGGTGCTTCCGCCACACGGCACCCAACCCGTGGAAAGGTCACGCCGAGGCAATCCGGTGATGAGTCACAACCAGAGCAAAGCGACCAACTCCCACCCTGCCAACCAGTCACGGACCAGCCAACACTCACAGGCTGGTGAAAAAGTGGAATCAGACTACCCAAACGCTGATTGTCCACCGGTTCAGGGCCTCTGGGGTCCAAAGACCCTTATTCGCTGCGGTGAAAGCACGGACCATGAAATTGGGCGGATTGCCCATCTCTTCATCGATAGGTTACTGCCCATGTCGTGCGCCGTTGTTGTTGAGGCACCATGAACCCCAAGCTCCATGTTGTGGTCCGGCTAAATCTTGATAGCGCCGGCGCCCGAATCGAGTCGGCCCGAATTACGGTTCGAGGGCATGTGACCGCCGAAAGCGTTGAGGCCCTGTATGTCGTAGCTAAACGCGCCAACTGTCTCATGACGGGCCTTTCCCTGCTTTTGGATCTGGCCAAAGCCCGGGTAGACCCGGAGGCCCTCGAACGGCTTCATGGCTGCGTCAGTTCCGGCCAGCTGCCCGCCCACATTGACACTTCTCAAGTCGGCTGCCGGCTCAGCGTCCTGGATCCGCGCCAACCCGTCCCTGCTGTGGTGGAGATGGCCCTGGCCGCCTAGCGTAGCGTGGCACCCTGCCGGTAGTGGGTAGACCGCTTGTGTGAGGGGTGATCGGCAGAAGGAATGCTCGGTCCCAGGTATCGGCGATGGCTGGCGGGAAAACTCCCCGCATTCACACAACGGCAACAACAGTGAACCTGTACCTATCAGCCCCGCGAGGAAAACTGCAGCGGAGGCAGTCACGATGGCGTGCGGGTCTGCTCCGCCGCCGGGGGTGTGCCAGGAGTATTCGTGCGTCTCGGAAAAGTCGACCAAAGCCGGAACGGATGAGGAAAGGTCCTCAGCTCCCCTGACGCCGGAGGCAACGAATTCCGCGTCCAGAGCCTAGACAACATCGACAACAGCGTCGAAGGAAGCGTCTGCCCCCAGCGCCAACGCGGCGTCGTCGGCATCGGTTAAGCGCCGAATGGTGGGCCATAGGCGCCCACGGTGGGGCCGGCGTCATGAGCAGGGCCTCAGATTCATTCTTGAGTGAGGGTTCCCAGTCAGAGTGAGTAGTCATCCCTTGTTCCAGTGCGAGGGCATTTCCAGATCCGTGGGTAAAAGAGTTCGCTGGTTGCCGCTAGCTGCGTTGAGCTGAGGCTGGGTCAGGTACAAGGCCAGAGAGAGATCAGCGCCATCAATCCGCGCATCCCTGAAGTCTGCGCCGAGCAGGTCAACACCAGATAGGTCAGTGTCCCGCAGTGCATAGGGCTTCCGGGTTTTTACTGACCGAGCGACCCGCGTTTCGAAAGTTGCGTTGATTTTGCGGGTCGGTGAATCTGTCCTTCCGACTGCAGGTCCGACTTCGGCGACGCCTGCTCACGTCCCAGGAAGAAGCTCGCGATGAGGGCGATGGCCAGGAAGACCCCGGCACCGAAGGCGGTGGTGGATGCGGCTTGCGTGAATGCGTCGGCCGCGAGGTGGCCGATCTGCTCGGTGGCGGGGTTGTTCTGGAGGCCTGGGATGGCGGCGCCGGCGCTGTCGGCAACTGCGGTGACGATCTGTGTCTGCTGCTCTGCCGGCAGGTAGGTCAGTCGGTCGGTGAGGTGGATGCTCATCGAGCTGAACAACAGGGTGCCTAGTGTGGCGACGCCGAGTGCGGAGCCGATCTGACGAGCGGTGCTCTGGGTTCCAGAAGCGCGGCCGCTGGCTTCGACGGGTACGTCGGCGAGAACCACATTTGTGACCTGTGCGCTGGCAAGGCCGAGCCCGAGTCCGTAGACGAATAGCAGTCCGGCCAGCGGTGGCCAGTTCATGTCTGATCTGAGACTCAATGCCAGCGCCAGCAACGCGATAAGTTCGAGCGCCACGCCGATACGGAGTATCGCGGTCGCGGAGAGCCGCCGGGACAATCCGGTCACGGCCCCGCTGGCGAGGAACGACCCCACCGCCAGGGCGAGCAGGATGAAGCCGGCCTGCAGAGCACTGTAGTCCAGCACGTCCTGCAACCACATCGGGATGACGAACAGCAACCCGAGCTCGCCCAGGCTGATGAGCATCGCGACGATGTTCCCGTTGCGGAACGATGCGATTCTGAACAGGTCCAGTGGAAGCATAGTGACGCGTCCGCGGCGGGCGTGGGCTCGTTCCCACGCAGTGAACGCGGCTGCAGCGATCACCGCGATCGCGAACATGAGCGGCACGGGCGAGATCGGAAGGCCCCACCACCCGGCGATCGATTCCGCCGGCGCCCACCAGCCCAGACTGCGTCCCTGGATCAGTCCGAAGACGAGCGACCCGGCAGCGAGCACCGACAGAGCCGCGCCCAGAAGGTCGAAACGTCCCGGCTTCCCGGCGGTGCTCTCTACCACGGTGAAGTAGACACCGATGATCGCAACCAACCCGAACGGCACATTCACGCCGAAGGCCCATCGCCAGGAGAAATCGGTCGTCAGCCATCCTCCGAGCAACGGCCCGATCGCCGCCATGCCACCGATGGTCGACCCCCAGATCGCGAAGGCGATGGTTCGCTCCCGATCCCGGAATGTCGCGTTGATCAGAGACATCGTCGAGGGAAGCACCATGGCACCGCCGACGCCCTGCAGCACACGCGACGCAATCAGCAAAGACCCGTCGGAAGACAGCCCCGCGAAGATGGACCCCGCCGTGAATACCGCCACACCGATCACCAGGAGACGTCGGCGGCCGATCCGGTCAGCGAGGGTTCCGAACGGGATCAGGAGCGCGGCAAACACCAGCGTGTATGACGTCTGCACCCATTGCACTTGGGTGGAATCAATCTTTAGATCGTCGACGATCGACGGAATCGAAACGTTCACGATCGTGCTGTCCACGATGATCAACGAGACGGCGATGCTGATGAACAGCAGGCCGACCCAGCGGGCTCTAGAGGTCATAATCCAGATTATATACCGACACTATGTCGGTATATTCATTTCGGCCTTTCGTTTGGCGTGAGCGGGGCACGACGAGGAGGACGATAATGAGTAGGTGCCGAAAATAACCGCCCCGACCGTCGCAGAGCACCGCATTGCACAGCGCGGTGCTCTCATCGCCGCCGCAGAAGCGATCATTGCCGAGGGTGGCGTAGCCGCGATAACCCCTCGTTCGGTCTGCGGACGGGCGGGGCTCGCGCGATCGAGTTTCTATGAGTACTTCCCCTCGAAGGATGACCTGCTGGCGGCGATCGCCATGCGGGCATTCGAAGAGTGGGCCGGCGAGTTGGAGGCGGCGATGGCCGCGGCCGCCCCCGGGCGTGGTCGCCTTCACGCCTACGTCGAGGCGACGTTTCGCATGACCGCCGACGGCAAGCACACACTCGCGACCGGACTTCAGCAGACCGAGCTGTCTCCCAGAGGCCTCGAGGCCATCATGGCCATGCATGACACACTCACCATCCCGCTGCGCACTCTGCTGGAGGAGCTCCAGATTCCGGATGCCGCGGCCCGGGCTGTTCTCGTGCAGGGGGTCATCAATGCCGGCATGCAGCTGGTGGAACACGGCATGAGCCCCAGGGACGTGACCGCTTCCGTCAACGCGATCCTCGACCGAGGCATTCACCACTGAGTGATTCTCGATTTGCATGGCACGTCAGATGGTGACACCCTGTCGATAAGTAACCGACAGGGTGTCGGCTTAGTGGCTCCCCGCCACTTTGACCCTCTATGCGTTTAGGACGTGATGATGTTCCTCGCTCTACGCGAACTCCGATTCGCTCGCGGCCGGTTCACACTCATGGGTATCGTGATCGCTTTGATCGCCGTGCTCGTAGTGTTGCTCTCCGGCCTTTCCTCCGGTCTGGTCAATGACGGCGTCTCGGGGCTCAAGGCGATGCCGGCCACGGCCTTCGCCTTCGATAAAGGAACGATCACGGACAACGCGTTCAGTCGATCCCTGGTCGATAGTCAGCAGCTTCAAATGTGGAAGAAAGCCCAGGGTGTCGACAAGGCTGAGCCTCTGGGGGTGAGCATCGTCAATGGCACGACCGACGTCGGCAAGCAGGTCGATCTCACCCTCTTCGGTATCGAACCCGCCGGGTTCCTTGAGCCCTCCGTCTCCAGTGGAAGCACCGTCGGTAATGACCTCGGTGGCATCGTCGTTTCCGAGACGGCAAAGAGCGAGGGGATCAAGCTCGGCTCGGTCGTCACCCTCGACCGGATCGGTCTCAAACTGACTGTCGTTGGCTTCACCGAGGGTCAGGCCACGTTCGGTCACGTCGACGTCGCGTATTTGCCCATCGACACCTGGCGTCTGATCGCCTCAAACACCGCCCGGCCAGGTGCGCCGACGGCGGAGCAGATCGCCAGCCTCGAGTACAGATACTCCAGCGTCGTCGCCATCCAAGCGCCGTCCAGAACTGACCTCGCCGCTGTCGACGCGACGGCCGGCACGATGACCATGTCGCACACAGAGGCGTTCAACGCCTCGCCGGGCTACGAGGCGGAGACAATGACGCTCACCATGATCCAGGTGTTCCTCTACGCCATCTGCGCACTCGTCGTCGGCGCGTTCTTCACCGTGTGGACGATCCAGCGCAAGGGCGATATCGCGATCCTCCGCGCCGTCGGCTCATCCCGCGGCTACCTGCTTCGTGACAGCATGGCGCAAGCCGCGATCCTGCTCATCGGCTTCACCGCGATCGGTGTCGCCGTCGGGGTGGGATTCGGTGCCCTCATGCCCGCCGCGATGCCCTTCGATCTCGAGGCGGGCCCGATCGGTCTCGCCAGCATCCTGACCATCACCCTCGGGCTCATCGGCGCGGCCCTGGCCGTCATCAGGATCTCGCGAATCGACCCACTCACCGCACTCGGAGGACAACGATGACAACGCCAACCAGCACAACCACGTCCGCTCTCGACATCCGCGACGTCACCCTGGAGCTGGGCGACGGAGACGCGCGCATCCGCGCGCTTGACAACGTCTCGCTCACCGTCCTGCCGGGCGAATTCGTGGCGATCGTCGGACCATCCGGTTCAGGCAAGTCCTCTCTCCTCGCCGTTGCCGGCGCGCTCACCAAAGCCGACTCGGGCACGGTCCATGTCCATGGCACCGATCTCGGCCGCATCCGCAGCAACGCCGCGGCACGGTTCCGGCTCCACACGATCGGGTTCGTGTTCCAATCCGGAAACCTGATCCCAGCGCTCACAGCCGGCGACCAGCTCCGGCTCGCCGGGCGACTGGCCGGCAACTCATCCGTCGACCCTGCACCGCTCTTGGATGCCGTCGGCATGAAGCACCGCCTGAAGCACCGTCCCGGACAGCTCTCGGGCGGGGAACGCCAACGGGTCGGAATCGCCCGCGCCCTCGTCAATAGCCCCTCGCTCCTGCTCGTTGATGAACCCACCGCAGCCCTCGACCGCGCCAGAAGCCACGAAGTGGTGCAGCTGCTTGCAGTGCAGGCCCGCCGCGCCAATGTCGCGGTGGTGATGGTCACCCACGATCACGACGTGCTCGGGCACTGCGACCGCGTGCTTGAGATGGTCGACGGCACGCTCTCTCCCTAGGCGACATAACCCTGCCCCACCTACCCCTCGACAGGAACGGGACCAGGATCATGGAAATTGTCAATAGCAGCGCGCTCACCCTCCACATCATCAACTACTGCCGGATCGATGCTTGACTCGGCCTTAGCGAGGAGGTCCAAGAGAGTTTTCCCACCGACGAGCAGTTCGCCAGAGTCAGTCATTTTGTCCGCGGACGACGCCCAAATGACAGGGTTCGAGAGAATGCCCTCGAGCCCGCTGGGGTCTGTGTAGTGCCAGACCCGACTATCGTCGATCTCGACTTTCGGAGTTTCACTCACGATCCCAAGATCACTAGCCATGGGTGACAGAGCGGCGGGAACCTGCTGACTCCTACCGCCCAGTTGCCGGCCGAGGCCATGTACGTATGACCGCACGGTGATATGCACCATGACGAGAGGATTACTGCAACCACGTTCCTTATGACTGGGATGAAGATCGGCTATGCCCACGTCTCAACGAACGATCTGGACCTCACCGCCCTCCGAAAAGCTCTCCTTGCCCTGGGCGTTGAAGACAAGCAGATCTTCGTCGAGCACGGAAGGGCGGTCGCCAAGACGAAGGGGAGGCGGCAGGGCAAGCAGCCAAAATTTTCCAAGACGCAGCGAGAGCATCTTCTGACGCTGCACGACGCCGGGGAGCGCAAACAGGCTGACATTGGCGGGGCTGTTGCGGGGATCCCGGACCACAGTGTACCGCCAGCTCCGACGGCGCTCCTCCTGAAGCCCGATATGGAACCTACTGCCACGAGCGCCATTTTGCGCTGCAATTTACGGGTGCACCGAGTACCCACTGTCCGAAAGGGGCCGTTGTGGTTCAGCTACTACCCACATCGCCTGGACAGCTGGCCGTACCGTACCATTCTGACGGAGGGGATTAGCTGCGTCATGGGCCGCTCCGATATGTCTCGCAACTAACGATGGATACACCAATCCAGGCTGAAAGTTTCAAGACATAGTTATAAGAATCGTTGGCCCTGGACGAACTGGAATGACTTCGCGCAAATCGGTGCAGTACAGGCGCGGCGCTCGCTCGGTCGTTGAGACACCTCGTAACCCACGCCCTTGACGCACAAATGGACACGAGGCACCGTCGACAAGGACAACGTGCCCGCTTTCGAAGGAGGATCGGTGAGCGTTCTCAGTCAAGCGGCTGCCGATGCTCTGGTGAGAGGGGTCTAGCCGAGCACCTCGAGATATTGGGGGCGACATTTCATCGCGTGGATAATCTCCTCGTTACCGTCGTCCCGGCTCACCACCACGAGTTACAGCAGTCGGCTGTGGGCGTCAAAACCCAGGCCGAGAATTCTGCACGGGTACTCATCGTCCAAGGGGAGTGTTACCAGCGGCCAGGTCGCCGCTTCGATGACATCATCGGAGCTGATGTCATGCTTGTGTGCAGGGCACCCCATCCGCGCCTTCAACGCGTCAACGTCGTAACCGGCCTCGGCCTGTGAGACCTTCCGTCCACGCATTGTATGTTCATACAGGCAACCGTATTACGAATTCCTGTATGGAACACGAGGAACCAGCACGACCGCTCCCGCTATCAACTATTTGCTCGTTTAGATGACAACGCGATTCCAAATCTCAGCGAGCGGAGACGCTATGACTGGCGCAGCCCGCAAGCCTATGGCGAGGCGAGACTATCCAGCCAGTCAAGTGCCTCCCCGCGCGAGGTGAAGTAGGCGTGCGGACAAAAGTCGTGCCGTCCCATGTAGGCCGACACAACCTTGTCGACGACGGTGGATCCCACTATAGCCACAGCGGAGACGGCCTTGGCACGTTCAAAGACGTCCCTCGCCGCAGAACTCATGGAAACATCAGAAATTTCAACGAGGAGGGGTAGCGCCCTGCCGTCGCTCAGACACTGCATCTTGTCGATGGACTTCATTGCGTCGTCAAGGTTGACCTGCGAACCGGGCGTCCAGAGCAAGTGAAGAAACCCCGCCCCGCTGACACTCAGCCGCCCTTTCCCGCCTGCAATCAGGATTTCTTCCATAGCATTCCCTCCCAAATACCATCCCGGTATGAAGATGGGACACTCCAGCCAACTATAAGGGACCAACCAGATGCCGCAATCCTCGTGTTACTGCCCCACCCCCGGTCAGACGCCTCGAAACCCTAGGGTTTCGAGAGGTTAGAAGAGTACGTGTGTCCTAGTTACACGCGGGCTTTGCCGGCAAAGTGCATG
>JABBNV010000024.1:14350-18643 GCA_019352125.1 Acidobacteriota bacterium
AGCGGGATGGGGAGCCGTGCGGAGAGGGGTGTGTCGTTGTATCCGACCAGGGCCAGATCAGCAGGGATGGTAATGCCGTTGCGGTGGGCCGCTGCCATGACGCCCATGGCGATGTTGTCATTGGCCGCGAAGATCGCCGTCGGGCGCGGGCAGGGGGGTGTTCCGGCGAGGAGGGCCTCCCCTGCGGCGTAGCCGTTTTCGATGCCGTAACCGGCTGCGATTAGCCATTCTTCCCGGGGTTGGATCCCCGCCTCACTCAGGGCTCTGCGGGCTCCCGACAGGCGTGCGGCTCCGGTGGAGGTGAAGTCTGGTCCGGTGACGACGGCGATGTCGCGGTGCCCCAGGTCGATAAGGTGACGTACCGCCAAGTATCCGCCGACCTCGTCATCGCCGATCGCGGAGGGGCTCTGGCCGTCAGTACGCAGTACGAGGGCGTGAGCTACTCCGCGTTGGCGGAGCAACCGGGGCAGTTCGTCATCTATCCGGGCAGTGGCGAGGATCAGGCCGTCGACGTTTCTGTCCAGAAGTGTTTCCGCGGCCCGGCGTTCATCGTCGGGGTCGTCACCGCTGCTCGCGACCATGGCAAAGTAGCCGCGGCCGGAGGCGGCACGTTCGAGCGCCTCGAACATCAGCGCCATGACCGTATCGCTCAAACGTGGAACCAGCACTCCGAGGGTGCGCGTTTCCCCTCTGCGAAGGCCGGATGCGAAGGAGTTGCGGCGGTAGCCAAGCTCCTCGGCAATTTTTCGGACATGCGCGGCGGCAGCGGACCGCGTTGTGGTGCGCTCATCCAAGGCGCGGCTGGCCGTCGAGATGCTTACCCCGCTGGCGGTGGCGACGTCCTTCAGTGTGACGACGACGCCTGGGGTGGCCGGTTCCATGGCGATTCTCCTTTTCAACAGGGGTGTAACAGACACTCTATTCCTCCGAATTGAAAATTTTCTCTTGACAGTGAGCTGCGACACGTGCAAACTTGAAAACGTTCCCGCAAACGTTTCCACTATCGCGGGACTGCCGACCATCAAAGAAGACAAGAGGTAGCTGCAATGACACTCGATCTCCGCGGACTAAGTCCCGCACCTGTCACCCCGTTCACCGAAGATGGTGCTGTCGACTTCGCCGCGATCCAGCGCCTGGGTTCGTGGCTCGGATCGATTGAGGGCGTGAAGAGCCTCGTCGTTCTGGGGCACGCCGGCGAAGGCACGTTCCTTACCGAGGAGGAGCAACTGGACGTCATCCGCGCTTTCGTGGCCTCGACCGACGGCCGCGTTCCCGTCGTGGCTGGCATCACGAAGGAGGGCAACAAGACCGCAGCCCTAGAGGCCAAAAAGGCCGTCGAAGCCGGCGCATCAGCCGGTCTCGTTTACCCCTCGCATGGATGGCTGCGCTTCGGTTACCAGAAGGACGCCCCGCAGTCGCGCTACCGGGAGATCCATGAAGAGTCGGGTTTGCCGCTGATCCTCTTCCAGTACCCGGATAACACCAAGGCGAGCTACGACCTCGACACCCAGCTGGAGATCGCTGGCCAGGAGGGCGTCTTTGCCACGAAGAACGGTGTCCGCAACATGCGCCGGTGGTACACCGAAATTCCCGCACTGCGTGCCGCGTACCCCGAGCTGCAGGTACTGTCCTGCCATGACGAGTACCTGCTGCCGACAATGTTCGATGTCGACGGTCTGCTCGTCGGCTACGGCAACATCGCCCCCGAGCTGCTCGTCGAACTGATAGAAGCCGGCAAGGCGCAGGACTATCCGCGCGCCCACGCCATTCACGAGCGGCTGCTCCCGGTGACTAAGAGCGTCTACCACCGCGGGTCCCACATGGAGGGCACAGTCGCCCTGAAGTGGGGACTGGTGAACCGCGGCATTCTGGACCACGCCACAGTCCGCACCCCGCTCCTGCCTCTACCTGAGGGCGCCGATACCGAAATTTCGGAAGCCTTCGCAGCGGCAAACCTCGACAAGGTCTCCGTCAGCGCCTGATCCGACGGGACACGGAGGATGGCGGGAGCAACTCCCGCCATCCTCACCTAGGCTTTTAGCCATCTCCACACTCGGTCAATGAGGACCCCAGCATCACAGCTGGAGAAGGAGGACTCGCAATGCGCGAGCCGAACAAGACAGCCCCTGCCACCAAGGACTACCCGATGCCCACGGCTGCTGCAGGAGGTGCCCCGCCCTCAGGCGGCACCTCAACGTTCTACACCCGCAGGGAGGTCCGTTTTATTCTGGCCTTCGCCATGCTCGGGACCCTGTTCGACGGCGCGGAACTGAACCTCATCGGTTTCCCCCTCGCGTACATCTCCAACAGCCTGCACGTCTCCACCATCGCACTCATCACGGTCGCCACGGTGCAGGGCTTCGCCTCCATCCTCGGCGGTTTTATCTTCGGTACTCTTGGCGACACCCTGGGCCGCCGCCGCACCTTTGCGATCTCGGTCCTCGCCTTCGGCGTCGCCGCGACGCTCGGCGGTCTCGCCGGCAATTACGAAATATTCCTTCTCTCCCGGGTACTCGCTGGTATCGGCATGGGCGGTCTCTTCGGACTTTCGTTCTCCATGTTCACCGAATGCTGGCACACTAAAAAACGCGGAACCATGGGCGGCATTATCCAGTCCATGTACTTCGTCGGAGAGATCCTCACCGCCGGCCTGATCTACATGTTCCTGTCCACCCTGGGCCACGACCTGGGATGGAGAGCGGGTTACGTCACGATCGGCGTAATCAGTCTTGTCATCGGTGCGGCATCACTGAAGCTGCTGCCAGAATCCAAACAATGGCTCGCCTACCAGGAACACCGCAAAAACGGCACCCTCCCCGAGGAAATCCGGCGTTCGAAAGTTCCCGTAATTGATATCTTCCGCCCACGCTTCGTCTACGGGACCGTCCTGTTCATGATCCTGTCAACCGCGATGTTCCTCACGACCAACTCGGTTGGCGCATACCTCTCCACCTACCTGCTCAAAACCCAGAAAATGTCCCTGGACACCGTGAGCCTGATCGTCCTGCTCGGCTACGTCTCCACGATCATCACCTACTCCACCACCGGCATGATCTCCGACCGCATCCGCCGGAAATACGCGTTCACTGCAGCATGCCTCTTCGGAACAGTGGGATTCGTCTGGTTCCTGTCCCTCCTTACCTCAGGACACGCACAAATCACCGGGACATTCTGGACCGCGCCCGGCTTCTGGGCACTGATGATGTGCGCCGGCGGAGCCGGAGGATTCGGCGTCCTCGGCGTCTGGATGTCTGAATTCTTCCCCACCCGCATCCGCTCCACCGGCTCAAGCGCCAGCTACTACGTCGGACGAGGCCTCGGAGCCGGCGTCTTCCCCCTCTTCGCACTCACCATCGCCGGCACCGTCCCCTTTGCCCTCGCCCTCGGCATCGTCGGCCCCGTCGCAGGCGTTATCTTCTCCATCCTCACTCCCGACCGCACTGGACGCGCCATCGCCGACCTTGAATAACAGCAACAAAGGGGCCGCGAGCAACAACGCCTCCGCACAATGCCACACGACAGCCCCACCTAAAGGTTCAGCCACGGTCCGGGAAACGCCCCGAGTCGTGGCTGAACCTTTTGCCACCTAGTTCGATACCGAGTCGGAATCCGCCCGCGATTCCACTAAGTCGGCATGTAGGTGGCTCGCACTTGCATTCTGATATGTTGCGGAATTTTCTTTGTCTCAATGAGACAAGGCGAGCTCAACAGGTCAAAACAACTCAGCCCGCGGGGTACGGACCACGAAGACCCGGTTTCTGTCCTGCCTCTAGGGACCTTCGATGCCAAAGACGAGTAAGGCCACACGAACTTGAACAAATCTGCGATTCATCGAACCATTGTGCCCGCTAGGAATTTTCCACTTGAATAATTCCGATGCAGTGCTCAATGAGCAGAGAGTGCCTTCGTACGGCCAACAAGTAGTCTGGCAGAGTGAGGTGAGGGTTACATTCTGAGGGCATTCTCCAATGGGCGCGATAACAGCACGCTTTCGAGCCGGTTGGTTCCGCCGAAGGTGCGCAGGCAGTGTCTCGTAACCAAAGTGTCTCGATCTTATGGGTTACAAGGCAAAGCAGCTGGCGCTTCGTTCCACCTCAAGGTCCGGCCAGCGAGCCTGAGCCCTTAGCGCCGGATACTGTTCCGATGGTCACGACGAGCCGCCCATCGACTATGTAATTGTTCTTCACCGTCGCCACGGCTGCGTCCTCCACCGCGTCAATCAATAAATCGGTCATCATTTTCGCTCCTTCCCTACCTCGCCATCCCCCACCTCCAGCAGGCCATTCTCGATCT
>JABBNV010000318.1 GCA_019352125.1 Acidobacteriota bacterium
TTGACGGAAAACCGAGACGTGCTGGACCGCTTGGCTCTTGAACTGCTGGAGCGGGAAACCCTCAACCAGCAGGAAATTGCAGAGGTGTTCAAGGACATCCGCAAGCGGGATGTGCGCGAGGTATGGCTGTCCAAGGAGAGCCGCCCCGTGTCCACTCTGCCTCCGGTGGTTTCCGCCAAGGAACGCCGTGAGGCTGCTGCTGCACACCAGCCCAACCCGGATTCGGTGCTGCCACAGGACCAGTTGGCACACGCCAATCTGCAGGGCCCGCAGGATGCTCCGAGCCAAGGCGGCCCGAGCCAGGGGGATCCCTCCAGCAACGGGCTGCGTCCAGGTGGTGATGCAGGCCCCCATGGCACCGACGGCGGTAGCGGCACCCAGACGCCATATGACGGTGGAAACGTGCCTCCCGCAGGCTACGACGGCTAAGATCACTTCAGTGAGCCCAAACAGCAACGAAGTCAACACTGCGACGAACCTGCCCGTGGATCTTCCACGGATTGAACGCGCTGTGCGTGAGATTCTGCTGGCCGTTGGTGAGGATCCCGAGCGGGAGGGGCTTGTTGATACTCCCCAGCGGGTAGCCAAGGCCTACGCTGAAGTCTTTTCTGGCCTGCACCAAAGTGCCGAAGACGTGTTGGGGACCACCTTTGACATTGCTCATGAGGAAATGGTGCTGGTCAAGGACATACCGTTCTACTCCACGTGTGAGCACCACCTAGTGCCGTTTCATGGGTCCGCGCATGTTGGTTACATCCCCTCGCTGGAGGGCCGCGTGACGGGGCTGAGCAAGCTGGCCCGCTTGGTGGATGTCTACGCCAAGCGGCCGCAAGTTCAGGAGCGGCTCACCACTCAAATTGCTGACGCCATGGTCACTTATCTCAAACCACGTGGCGTCATAGTCGTGATTGAGTGTGAACACATGTGCATGTCCATGCGGGGCGTACGAAAGCCCGGCGCTAAGACCGTCACTAGCGCCGTTCGCGGCACACTTCATGTACCGGCCACGCGGGCCGAAGCCATGAGCCTCATACTCGGAAGGTAACTCCCCCTATGGACTCCCTCGCAGCAGCTCCTGGCACGGGGCCAGCAACATCACCCCTGCCCGTTCTCCGTGGCCCTCGCAAACCTGCCAAATACTCTGATCTGCCCACTCAACGTGCGGTGGTCATGGGGATTCTCAACGTCACCCCGGATTCCTTTAGCGACGGCGGCGATTACAACTCTGTGGATTCGGCGATTGCCCACGGGCTGAACATGCTTTACGCGGGTGCGGACGTCGTTGACGTTGGCGGCGAGTCCACTAGGCCCGGCTCAAGCTCTGTCAGTGAGGAAGAAGAGCAGCGCCGCATCATGCCGGTTGTGCGGGCGCTGGTGAAGGCTGGCGCCGTCGTTAGCGTGGATACCCGACATGCCAGCACTGCAGCTCTGGCTCTTGACGCGGGGGCGCAGTTGATCAACGATGTCTCCGGGTTGGGCGTTAACGAAAAGATGATTGAGCTGGTTGCGCGCAGCGGCGTGCCGTACGTGTTGATGCATAACCGCGGGGATTCCAAAACCATGGATTCACTGACCAGGTACCACGACGTCGTCACTGACGTCATCGCCGAGCTCACCTCCGTGCGGGACAAGTTCCTGGCCGCTGGGGCCAAGCCGGAGCAACTGATTCTGGATCCCGGCCTGGGGTTCTCGAAGAATACTGATCAGAACTGGGCGCTGCTGAACGGCCTGGATCGGCTGGCTGAACTGGGACATCGTGTACTGGTGGGCACGTCCCGGAAGCGCTTCCTGGGCTCCCTGTTGACGTCCGCCGGTAAGGCCGCCCTGCCGCGGGAACGCGACAATGCAACCGTTGCCACCACTGCGTTGGCGGCCGCCAGCGGAGCATGGGGCGTGCGAGTGCACGCTGTGGCCGCCAACCTGGATGCAGCCAAGGTGGCAGCGAAGACCAACCTCAGCACTGCTGCGAAACTGCAGGCAAACTAGTGGCCGAGACGCGAGACAGAATTACACTGTCCGGGGTTACAGCCATTGGCCGCCACGGGGTTTTTGACCATGAGCGGCGCGATGGCCAGCCGTTCATTGTGGATGCCGTGCTCTTCATGGACATTCGAGAAGCCGCCGCGACGGATGATCTGACCAAGACGGCGAATTACGGAATGGTCGCTGAGACCATCAAGGAGTTGATCACCGGGGAGCCCTTCGCTCTGATTGAAACCCTCGCTGAAACGTTGGCCCAGCGGATCCTGTCCGAGTTCGATCTGCTGGCCGTAGAAATTACCGTGCATAAGCCCAAGGCCCCCATCCAGGTGCCATTTGGGGACGTCACCATCACTATCTACAGGGAACGCGCATGATGACGGGATTCACGCGCGCTGTACTGGCGCTGGGGAGCAATCTGGGCGAGCGGAATGACACGCTCTCCGCGGCGGTGGCTGAGCTGGTGGACAGCCCGGACGTCCGCTTGCGGGATGTTTCGCCCGTGGTGCAGACCAAGGCCGTGGGCGGTCCACACAACCAGCCGGATTTCCTGAACATGGTGTTGGAAATTGAAACGACGCTGGATCCGTATCAGCTCCTTGACCTGTGCCACGTTGTGGAAAATAATCATCATCGGGTGCGGGACGTACGCTGGGGTCCGCGCACCCTGGATGTGGATATTATTACCTTTGGCCAGTTGGTCAGTGAAGATCCGGTCTTGACCATTCCGCACCCGCGCGCGCATGAACGTGCCTTTGTTCTGTACCCGTGGGCCATGATGGATCCGTCCGCGGAATTGGCCGGAACTCCCGTCACGGAATTGGCGGCAGCTGCGAGTGACATGGCGGACCTGCAGCCCTTTGGCGGCTACGAACCCGTCGATGGATTTGAGTTTCATTTTTATTGTCTCGTCTATAAATCGGGCCTTGGGCC
>JABBNV010000319.1 GCA_019352125.1 Acidobacteriota bacterium
CCGTGGCCCTGTTTTCAAACGGCAAAAGTGGCCCTATTTTCGGTTGGCGTTGACAGGGAGATAGCCTGTATGCGCAGGTCAATAGTAACTTCCGTTCCCCGACGTACATAAGCGTCACCACAGACATGGGTCAATAGACCGTCCAGGGCCATTGACCGTAACTCCGCCGCACGAAGCTGCTGGCCCGCACTGATCAGTGACGGTTCAGAAAGCAAGCTGGCCGCGATGAAGGTAGATGTCATCTATCCAGCATGCGGCCAGCAATGGGCTCAGGGAACCCCAAAATATTTTCTTGTGGAAAACCCCCGTCATACCTTGCCTAGCGGCAACCAGGCCCAAGGTATGGCGGTCACAGAAGCGTTTTAGCGCAAATCCTCCGCAGCTTTTTGGATCTGCACCAACCAGGCTTCGCGGGCTTCAAGAGCCTCCCGTGCAGCCTTGATCTTCTTGGCATCGCCAGCGGCTTCGGCCTTGGCCAACTCTGTGCGCAACCCTGCAATCGTTGCCTCTAGCTGAGTCAACGCGCTGGAGGTGCGTGCCTTAGCTTCGGGATCACTCCGGCGCCAGTTGTCGTCCTCGGCTTCACGGACCCCTTCTTCTACCTTGCGGAGACCGGCCTCCACGCGAGCCATATCTGCACGGGGAACTTTGCCAGCTCCTTCCCAGCGTTCCCGAATGGCTTGCAAGGCCTTTTTGGCCGCAGCCAAGTCCCGGACGGGAAGAATGTCCTGAGCTTCGCGGAGCAGCGCTTCCTTCACCACCAGGTTCTTACCGTATTCAGCGTCAATGACTGCGTTGGCTTCGTCCCGAGCTGCGAAGAACTTGTCCTGTGCGCCGCGGAAACGTGCCCACAGGGCGTCGTCCTCCTTGCGGTTGGCTCGTGGAGCTGACTTCCACTCGTCCATGAGCCGGCGGTACTCGCCGGCAGCCTGCCCCCAGTCCGTGGAATTAGCCAGCTCTTCGGCCTTCACGATGAGTGCCTCTTTGACATCCTTTGCGGCGGCGTTGTTGCTGTCAAGCGCTGAGAAGTAGGCGCGGCGATGGCGATCAAAAACCGTACGGGCTGCGCGGAAACGCTTCCAAAGTGCGTCCTCGGTGCCACGCCCCAGCCGGAGACCCGACTTCTGGGCAACCTTCCATGCCTCGAACAGCTCGTTCATGCGTGCGCTGGAAGTCTTCCACTGAATATCTGCCGGCTCTTGGCCAGCAATGGACTCAGCCTCGGCCACCAACGCTTCACGCGCTTCAAGTTCCGCAGCGCGAGCCTGATCACTGGCGGCGCGCTCTGCCTTCTCCAAGGCGGAAATAGCTACATCCAAAGAGGACAAACGCGCCTCGGCCCCACGCACGTCTCCCACCGCATTGCGCTCATCCAGGGTGGCACGCAGATGCTTGACTGTCTTGTGCATGTCCAGCGAGGGTGCGTTGGCTGCAACCCTTTGCTCCAGCAGGGTTATTTGTGCGGTGATGTCCTCAAATTTCCGAGCGAAGTACGCCAGAGCATCGTCTTTGCTTGCGCCTGGATACTGACCCACTGGCACTTCTTCACCGTTCAGCAGCAAGACCACGTGACCGTCGTCCGTTGCGCGGCCCCATTTTGCCGCCTCCACCAAATCAACGCTGGATGACGGCTGCGCCGGAGCGCTGGGCGCAGCCACCGAGGATTTTGGCCGTGCCGCAAAGGCTGCCGGCGTTGGTATCGCCGGTGTCTTGGGAACTGCCACCGCAGGCGTGCTAGGTGTGGATACTGATTCGTCGGATTGCTGACTGTCTGTCACCGCTAAAGGTCTTTCGCTTTGAGGTAAAACGCCGGGCATGCTGCGTTCTATTCTGCCCCCAAACGTCACTGTGCACGCGAAGGCTGAATCACTTCAGCGTAAATGAGTCTATCGTTACGCCGGTCACAGGTTTACCGTCGGTGCCGCCACCCTGCACGCCGGCAGCTGCAATGGTGGTCAATACGTCCAATCCGCTAGTGACTGTGCCCATCAGAGTGTAGCCACCAGTAGTTTGCGGGAGCACAGTGTCCTTGTAGCAAATGAAGAACTGTGTACCGTTGCTGTTAACGTCCGATCCGCGAGCAACGGCAATGCTGCCAGCCGGGTATTTACCGTCCTGTGGGGAGTTCTCCACTGGACCCCACTGGTACGAAGGGTCGCCATTGCCATCACCGTTCAAGGATCCGCACTGGAGGACGCCAAAATTGTCCCCCGTGGTCAATCGGTGGCACGTTTTGCCAGCAAAGAACCCGGAATCTGCCAGGGATTTGAATACTGCCACCGCTTGGGGTGCTTTGGTGCCGTCCAGTCGAACACCCACATTCTGGTGGTTGAGGCTCAGGGTTCCCGTGAACGTTTTACCTGCGGCCGTGGCCGCTTGGGGAATATTGGCTGCATTGGTGTGCGGCGCCGTAGCGGAAGGGCTAGCGCTGGAGTCGGCGGAGGCTGATGCATTGAGGCCAGATTCCGCAGCGGCAACTTGTTCCGCCGTCGGATTATGGATGAACACGGTCAATTGGAGCACCACGGCCAACGCGACTACCAACACTATGGCCGCAGCAGCCACTACATTGTCGCGCTTGCGCCGTCTAACAGAAGCTCTCCGCAGTTCCTCACGTGCCTCCATGGCAGCGACGCGTCGCTTCGCCTCACGTACGTCCTTGTTGCCAGTAGCCAATGCTGCTCCTTGAAATCCGTGTTCACTCAGTCAGCGCCGTATCGGCAGGCTGCCAGTGAGTTCTGCCTGAACCTGCGCACAGAACTCCGGCCTCGATTCACGCTTTATTTCGTCAACCGCATAAAATGGCTGCCGCAGATAGTTTACTCATGGTTGGCTGGAGTCAACCTGTTACAACACCGTCAGTCGTCAGTCCGCAGGGACTAGGTGTCCACATTTATAGGAGTAAT
>JABBNV010000320.1 GCA_019352125.1 Acidobacteriota bacterium
ATTCCACGCCAGGCAAAGTACGTAGTCAGGGCATCCTTGGCCTTGTGCTCAAGATAATGATCACGCTCGGTGCCGTCCTTGGTCTTCAAGGGCCAACTGGCAGTCACCCAAAACTGATCAGCCAGGTCAATTACTTCGTAGCCATCCTCCGCGCATTGCACCTCAAACGCTTTCAGCAATTCCTCCCCCGCTGCCATCGACTCCGCGGTGGTCTCGTTCGTGTTGCTCTGGTGCCCTACCGTTCCATGATTGACCACCAGAAAAACGTCCCCCTCCGTCTCGGATTCGGCTTCCAACCAGGCCTCACGAAAGGTGAGCACGCCCGCGTCGTCGCGCTTATAGACTCTGATAATGCCACTCATGGTTAGTCCGTTTCTGCCGCACTGCGGCGGTAATATTCTGCAAACCATAACTGCGCCGAGCCATCAAACGGGCCCTCGGCTGCCTGCAGCAAGCTCATCACACGGTCAGCTTCGGCCGCTGTTTGCGCAATCAGCGCTGGCGAATACGCCAGCAGATCCTGATGTGCGGCAAACTCATCTTCATCGTCCACGTAGAGGCCACGCGTAGTGGACTGCACCACGTCCAGATCCATGTCGATAGAGGTTACTTCCCAGCCGGTGGGCTGTAACTCCTGCCAGGCCAACTTCGCCACAATGTCCGAATAGACGCGAAAATCTCCGGGGTGGTGGTCATCAAAGAACTCCACCACATAATCCCCTTCATGCGGCACCAGATGCAGCACGGCAGAGGCGGAAACCGCGGCAGCGCCGGGCCTGCTGATAAAGGAGCCCTTGGGCCGCACCAGCCAATACCCATGGGCATCCTGGCCCAAAAACTGCGTGGGAATCACCCAATGAGGCGTGCCGTCATGTTTGCGATGGCGAAGGACGACGACGTCCCCAATGGCTATCTGCGTTGGCCCCCTCATGCGTCACTCCCCTGGGCCACCCGACGGTGCACCATGCGACCTTCAGCCTGAACCGGTGGCAGATTGCGGGCCGCGGCAAACCACGCGCCAACAGTCCCCTGCGGTCGCTGCGGCCCGGACAACCCGTCAAACGGCGCGCAGCTGGAAGCCACTGCAGCGTAGATGTCATCACATTCTTGTTGCATCGCCACAACGGCCTGAAGCGGATAATGCATGCTCACTTGCCGCTGCGCAAATTCATCCTCGTCATCCACAAAGACCCGTTCGGTAGGTGGGGTTCCCTCGCTCACCCGCAGCACATCCAGATCCATGTCAATCAACTGGCACTCAACGGCGTGCTCACCGATCCGCTGCCAGGTGATGTTGGTGGCAATGTCCACATATACCTGTACTCCATCCGGATGTTGCTGATCGTAAAACGTAGCCACGTTGTGGCCCTGATGCGGCACCAATAGGATCGCATTCGAGGCGGCAAAAAACGCCACCCCAGGCCGCGAGCAGAAGGAACCAGCCGGTTGGTAGACCCAGTGACCGTGATTGTCCTCACCGAGGTACCAGCCTGGCACCACCCAGTGCGCAGAGCCGTCCCACTTAGTATTGCGCAGTACCACCAGTTCCCCCGGGTCCATCACCGGGGCCAGCGTTCGCGTCGCTACGTCGGGACGGGTCACAGGCGGGGCATCTGGCCGGTTCGAGGGGCCTCCTGGCCAGTAAGCGGTCGCGCAAAGGGAACCTTGGTACCCAGCACCTGTGCCACCACGTCCGAGGCCACTCGCTGAGCCGTGAGCCCCACGCGTTCAAGCACCTGGGCTCGCGTTCCATGGGCCAGGAACTCCACCGGCAATCCCACCTCATTCAGCGCTGTGTCCACGTTGGCTGCCCGCATCTCCTGCCGAATACGTGACCCGACTCCGCCAGCGCGTACGCCGTCCTCAATAACAATAACAATGCGGTGCGCCGAGGCAAGGCGAATGATCGACGGCGGCACGGGCAGCACCCACCGCGGGTCCACCACGGTGGAGGTGATGCCTTGCGCACCGATGCGCTCCGCAACCTCCAGCGCCATGGTGGCCATGGCTCCGACGGACACTATGAGCACGTCCCGCTCCGGCGCGTCTGAGCCGCTCTCGGCACTCACGCTCATCTGGGCATCCGAGGGCTGGCGTGCCAGAACCTCCACACCATCGGGCAACCTATCGATGGCCGGGATCTCCTGGCCAACTGTGCCCTTGGAGTAGCGCAACACGGTAGGTGCATCGCTCACAGCAACTGCTTCCCGCAGTTCTTCGCGCAGCCGGTCAGCGTCACGCGGTGCAGCTAGGTGCAGGCCAGGGACGCTTTGAAGTAGGGCCATGTCCCACATGCCGTGGTGGCTTGGCCCATCCGGCCCGGTAACGCCGGCCCTATCCAATACCACTGTCACGCCGGCCTTGTGCAGGGCCACGTCCATCAGCAGCTGATCAAATGCACGGTTCAGGAACGTGGCGTAGAGGGCAACTACGGGGTGGAGCCCGCCAAAAGCCATTCCGGCAGCGGAGGTCAGGGCGTGCTGTTCAGCAATGCCCACATCCACCACACGCGAGGGGTATTTGGCGGCAAATTTGTGCAGCCCCACCGGGATCAGCATGGCTCCCGTCAGGCCAACTACGTCGGGGCGCTCATCCGCAATGGCCACAATCTCATCTGCGAACACGCTGGTCCAGGATTGGCCACCGGACGGGTTGATCGGTTCACCGGTCTCCGGGTCAATCACGTCCACCGCGTGGAACTGATCTGCCTCATGGGCACGTGCCGGCGCGTAGCCACGTCCCTTCTCTGTCATGGCGTGCACAATCACCGGGCCCGCATAGTTCTTGGCCGTGTTAAGTGCCGCCTCCATGGCCTTTTGATCGTGGCCATCCACCGGGCCGATGTACTTCATGCCCAGGTCATCAAACAGTCCTTGGGGCGCCCACCAAT
>JABBNV010000321.1 GCA_019352125.1 Acidobacteriota bacterium
CGGCGAAGCGGCCGTTAGCCGCAGCAGATGGGTGAGGCCTCCCTACAGCACCGACCGTCTGCTTTGGAATTCTTACTGCTTGTCAATACAATCATCGCGACGAAAGGCAGCACAATGACAGAAGAAGAACGCGGAAACTCCCACCCCCGGACCCCGGCGGAGGCATGGGCCAAGCTCATGGAAGGAAATCGGCGTTTCGTGGAAAGCATTGCCTCCCACCCTAATCAGGACTCCGCCCGTCGTGCCTCCCTTACGGAAGGGCAGCACCCGTTTGTTACGATTTTTGGCTGCTCCGATTCCCGTCTGGCAGCTGAAATCATTTTTGACATGGGCCTGGGTGACGCCTTCGTTGTCCGCACCGCCGGCCATGTCATTGACAATACTGCCTTGGGCTCGATCGAGTTCGGCGAAGAATACCTGAACGTGCCGCTCATTGTGGTCTTGGGCCATGACAGCTGCGGAGCTGTGACGGCGACTAAGAGTTCAGTTGAAACGGGGATGATGCCTGCGGGACACGTGCGGGGCATAGTGGAACTCATCACACCGTCCGTGCTGGCTGCCCTGCGCACTGACAGCACCAGCAGCATTAATTCTATGGTGGCTGAGCACGTGAAGCAGACGGCGGCCCGCCTTCTGGGGGAATCGCCCATCATCGCCGAGGGGGTCGCTAGCCAAAAGACCGCCGTGGTTGGCCTGACGTACCACCTCAACGACGGCCGCGCCGAGCTGGTCTACCACAACGGTTCCATCGGTCTCTGAGCCTGGCTCGAAGCGTGCTGGTACGACGGCGACTGCAGGCTCTGGCGTCGGGCCCGCCTAGATCACGGTGAAGGTGATGGAGTGCCATCCGGTGGATCCGTCTGGTTGCGGCGGGGCCTTCCTTTCATCCTGCAGAGTGCCGTCGGCGTCATAGGCGCGGACCCGGACGTTGTGGGTGCCTGCCGTGGCGCCCTCCCATGTGTAGGACCACTGCCGCCAGGTGTCAACGGAGGCTTCGGCGGCAAGGACTGCTTGTTGCCACGGGCCGCCGTCGATTTGGAATTCCACCTTCGAGATGCCCCTCTGTTGTGCCCAAGCTGTGCCGCCGATTCCCACCTGGCCGGCGGGCACTCGGGCCAAGGCCCGAGGAACCTCCACGCGCGAAGCGGTCTTGATTGGCCCATGCGAGGACCAGCCGCGCGACGTCCAGTATCCGGCTTTCGCCGCGAAGGTGGTTACCTCCAGGTCCACGACCCACTTGGTGGCAGAGACAAACCCGTAGAGCCCGGGAACCACCATGCGCACCGGGAAGCCATGCTTCAGTGGCAGTGGCTCGCCGTTCATGCCCACGGCCAGAATCGCATCGCGGTGGTCCTGCAGGACTGGCAGCGGCGTCGAGGCGCTGAATCCGTCCGAACTTGTAGAAAGGACCATATCCGCCCCGGCGGTGGGTTTGGCCCGTGCCATGACCGCGCGCAGCGGGTAACCGAGCCATTTGGCGTTGCCGGCCAGATTCCCGCCGACCTCATTCGATACGCAGGTCAGCGTGACGTATGTTTCCACCAGGTCGGCGGCAAGAAGTTCATCAAAGGTCATGGTGAATTCGTTTTCTACCATGCCGTGCACGCGCAAGGTCCAGTTTCGCGGGTCCAGTTGCGGGACCACGAGGGCGGTGTCGATTCGGTAGAAGTCTGCGTTGGGTGTGACAAACGGACCCACCCCTGTCACGGACGACTGGGTGCCGGCGGGTAGGGGAGCGGCCGGCGTCCGCGGCGCCGGGAGCTTGAGCGCGTCGCGCGCATGATTGATCGTATTGCGCGTCGCTGATACAACGCTTCCGCCCAGGCCGACGACGACGGCGGCACCGGCGACGATGGCCGACCTCACCAGAAACCTCCGACGTGACTCCCGGACGGTGCCTATATCTCCAGACCGCCCGGGGGCGGGTACCGTGGACCGCGTCGGGGCAGCCCCGGCCAGGAAGCGCAGGGCAGCCAGCCCCGCCAGCGTGCCGGCCAGCAGTGGCAGGAGGTCGGCGACGGTGGCTCCTGCCCGGGTGATGATGCAGGCCGCCATGACTACCGCTAATGCGCCCACCAACCCGGCGCCGGCGGCGTACCGTTTCCAGGCCGCCACGCCAGCGAGTGCGGAGAGGACCACGGCAACTGCCGACATGGACAGCAACAGCGCGGTCTTGTCATTGGTTCCAAAGGTGGCGATGGCAAAATTCTTCAGCCATGCGGGGGTGAAGTCGATGAACGCGGACCCGACAGAGGTCAGCGGAGAGGATACGGTGCCGAAGAAAGCCGAAAAGAGCTGAGCGACGGCAAACAAGGCCCCGGCAGAGATGACACCTGCTGCCGAGGCGGCTGCCAGCCGCCTCGTGCGGCCAACTGGATGGGCTGTTGCCCGATTATTCCTGATGCGTGTTCCCATGACGGGCTCCTTCGACTGGACCTTCGCCGCCCCGGTGCGGGCGGGCGGCGCTGCTTGCCAGTACTTCGGAGCCAAACGCCCGGCGGATTGGAACCGGCGCCACGGGCCACATCTAGGAAGCGGAGCTAGATGGCCTGGAGGAGTATTGGTGTGGTGGTGGGCTGAGGAGACCCTCCAGCGGGCTCCAAGGTGATGCCGATGTGCGTGGCGCCATCGAGGGGCCCCTGGAGGACCTGAACGCTGCTCGCAGTGCCCGCAACATCCATCAGCCCTGCTGGTACCGCACCCTTGGCGGTAATAAACCACAGCTCGTAGGACTTCCCGTCTGGGGCAGCGGGCATGTCCTTGACCAGGATGGCCGCCTGATTGGCCTGGCCCGATGATGCAACGGTGACGAGGGTGCCAGTACCGACCTTCGCGGTGGCCACCTTCGCATCCGGCGTAGCCATGATCGCCAGCATGGTCGCCT
>JABBNV010000322.1:0-1426 GCA_019352125.1 Acidobacteriota bacterium
CGCGCCCAATTTAGCCAGGCCCTCTACCAAGGGCCCCAGTGCGTCATCCGGGACGGCAAGGAGCACCAGTTCTGCACGTTCCACCACCTGGTCAATCTCCAGGATGGGCACGCCCGGCAAGAGATTTTCAGCGCGTTCCCGGGACTCTTCCGAAACTGCGGACACACCCACCACCGCGTGCCCGGCGGCGCGAAGTGCGGCACCCAGAACGGCACCCACTTTGCCCGCCCCGATGACGCCCACACCCAACCGGCCCGGCTTATTCACATTGACTCCAAACTGTTCGCTGGGTTGGCATGGCCTCCAGATGCCCCAAAGGAACCGGCCAGTCTGCGGGCCGTGGCAGCGCGGAGGGCCTGAGCGTCAAAAAGCATTTGCGCGGTTGCCAGATCCAGGTGCCGGACCAGAGGCTTGACCGGGCCGGGGGTGGAATGGAGTTCAAAATTAGCAAGTCGCAGAATCCGCATCACTGGCCCCTGATACAAGCGCAGGGACTGGGTACGCTCATGCGGGACTACCTGAAGCTGGCGGGTGAAGAATCCGTGCCGGCACAACACCGCGGTGCGTGAGGCAAAAAATCCAGTACGCCGCCACGCCAGCGGATCCAGCCACGCAGCCCGGCCCGGCGAATGCACAAACCCTGCTGTTTCACCGGAGCCGGTGAGCCCAGCGTCAAACACCTCGAACGGGTTGTCCATCCCCGGGTCAGGAAAAACCAGGGCCAGCACTGTGAACACCTCATCCTTGGTTCCCACAGGGAGCAGCACCGAGCGGGATCCGCCCTCCCCGGAGTGATCCCCGTAACCGGCCACATTCACCTGAATGTGGTACCAGCCAAAGATGCGCCACAGCAGGTTCTGTTTGACGGCTACGGCCTGAATCCGGCCCGGCGGAATGGTCTGCGCCCGTGTTTCCAACATTCCGTAGTGCAGGCGAATACCGTCTGGTGAAAGGGCCAGCCGGAAATTGAAGTCCTTGGTGAAAGCTCGCCAGTACATGGCTCCCATGGCAAGGAGCGCCGGGAAAAACAAGAAAATGATTCCGGGCTTATGGGAGGCGACTACGAGGAAAATACCACCGGCCAGAATAACCACCGTGGCCACGCTAAGAGCCGAAAATATGGTGGCTAGCGCTATTCGCAGCGGCGGGACGACCAGCACTTCTTGTTCCGGGGCCTCGTGAATGACACCGTCTTCCGCCACCACGTAGTGTGTACCGGCAGCTGAGGCCAGGATGGCCGCGCGCAGCCTCTTGGCTTCATCCAGCTTGAGGAAGGAGAGCTTCATCGCAGACTTTCCGGAATCTGCTACATCAAACTTCAATTCGGCTAAACCTGCGAGCCGCGCCAGCAGCGGCTGCACCACGTCGATGGCCTGAACCCGATCAATGCGCGCCTGACGCTGCTGCCTGAAAATGAACCCGGAAT
>JABBNV010000322.1:1436-2875 GCA_019352125.1 Acidobacteriota bacterium
CCGGAATTGACGCGTACGTGCTGATCCGTCACCTGATATTTGGTGAAAAACCAGGAGAGAAAAAAGATTCCACCAAAAACGACGACGGCCCCCACCAGTACCGCAAGCATGATCCAGGCGGGCGCCGCAGAGTCCCTGCCGGGATGACCGGAGACAGCATCGCGGACAGTTTCTTCGAGTGAATTCCTGCCGAAAATAAGCATCACACCCAATACTGCAACCCAGCCACGCACCCAGGGTGAGACCGGGTGAACACGGTGCCACGTGCCGCCGTCGTCCGCGTGAAAAGCCTCAGCGGGCTCATACCCGGGCACAAACTGCTGACTCACAGACCTGCCAGCTTCGCTTCACCCAGGCTGGAGAGTTGTTCGCGTAATCGAGCAGCCTCAGCGGCAGGCAACCCTTCCAACGTTGCGTGAGTCCCCGCTGCAGCGGTGTGCAATTTAATGCTGGAGAGGCCAAAGATGCGCTCCAGCGGGCCCACGGCCACATCCACATATTGCATCCGGCCATAGGGCACCACCAGCACCCGCTGGAAGAACAGTCCATGCCGGATCAGCAAGTCCTCATTGCGCTCCGCATACCCGATGGCCCGCACCTGACGAGGCACCAGGGCCAAGCGCCACAGGCGAACCAGCACGGTGGCCACAAGAATAGTCCAGGCCAGCCAGAGAGGAAATTCGGGCCACAAACCGAGGGAACGCAGCACCAGGGGGATCAAACTCACCGCGATAACCACCACTGACCCCACACCCACTGTGAGGAGTTTCAGGCCGATCAGCTTTGACGAGACCCGCTGAAACGTCACGCCCTGCGGGTCAATTGGTTCACGCATATTCACCCTCGCCACTACTCTTGCGCTGACGTAGCTCATCGTGCGGCTCACTGGGTGGACCGTCTTCGGGTGGAATTCTGCAGAAGCGCTCCACCACTATGCCAACCACCAGCATCACGATGCCGCCGGCAATGAGGGCCAAGGTGCGCCAACCGGTCCCCGTCAGGGCACCCGCCAACAAGTCCGTGAGGATCATTGCACCAATGCCCACGTGCCAACCAGCCAACAGCGCACCGGCGTAAGCGCAGGCCTGCGCCAGAATGGCTGTGCGAGCCGCCAGAATAGGGTTCAGTTCACGATCCCGCTTGCCATTGCGCCAGCGCCGAACGCTTAGCCCCAGCACCACGGTGAACAACACAATGATGCCCATAGACGCTAGGGAGCTGAGCGGCAATACGGGGGTGGCGCCGCCCAATCGTTGACTCAGCAGCGTTGCCAGCACCGCTAGGACGGCCCCAGCGCCAGCCACCAGCAACAACCACAACGGCCGAAGGATGTGCAGTGTGCCGTTGTTCATCGTGCCTCGATTCGTCCTCTTGGGTGGCTACGGGTGTTTACTCAGTTCACGTTAGCGCTGTTGCGAGCGGATGGCTCACACTGCCTG
>JABBNV010000025.1 GCA_019352125.1 Acidobacteriota bacterium
CTGATTGCTGGACTCCGTGCCACCTTGCAACTGGCCGTTGTCGCGCTAGTCATTGCGCAGTTGGCCCCCCACCCCACGCTGGCGATGGTATTTGTGGGTCTCATGTTTGTGGTGGCTGTGTGGACTTCTGGGCGACGGGTGGCCAAAACAGGACGTTGGTGGATTGCGTCCCTACCCATTGCTGCGGGTGTACTGCCGGTGGCTTGTTTACTCCTTTTTACCGGCGTTTTGCCGTGGAATTCGCTGGCCTTGATTGCCATTTTCGGGCAGCAAATTGGCGGAGCAATGGCGACCACTACGCTGGCAGGACGCCGGCTGGAAACCGAACTTGTACAGCGCAATGGTGAAGTGGAAGCCGCGGCTGCCCTCGGATTTCAGTGGCACGAGGCACGCGCTCTGGTAACACGCCCATTAGCCGCGGAAGCAGTGGTCCCCAGTCTGGATCAGACTAAAACTGCTGGCACAGTGGTACTGCCTGGTGCTTTTGTGGGCATGATCCTGGGCGGCGCCAGCCCCTGGGAGGCAGGACTCATCCAGCTACTAGTGCTGCTCTCACTGCTGGTGGTCAACTCCACTGCCGCTTGGGTCTCCCTGACCGTCAGCAACCATGGCGGCTGGCACCGCATGCAGCGCCCCTAAGGCTAATGCCCGGCCTCGCTCCAGCTAGTGCCAACGCCAATCTGGACCTCTAGCGGTACCGTCAATTCAGCGGCAGAACCCATCTGCTCCGTCACCAGTTTCTCCACCGCGGCCTGTTCGTTCGGGGCCACCTCCAGAACCAACTCGTCATGCACTTGAAGCAACATCCGGGACTTGAGACCTTGCCGTTCAAGCTCCGTGGCTACACCTAGCATGGCGCGCTTGATGATGTCCGCAGCGGAGCCTTGGATGGGTGAATTCAGAGCTACGCGCTCAGCGATCTCTCGCAACTGGCGGTCTGTACTGGCAAGATCTGGCAAGTATCGGCGTCGCCCTTCAATGGTTGCCGTGTACCCGTCAACCCTGGCCTGGTCGACCACGCCTCGGAGGTAGTCGCGCACGGCGCCAAACCGATCAAAGTAATCCTTCATCAGCGTGCGAGCCTCGTCCACCGAAATCTCCAGTTGCTTGGACAACCCAAAACTGGTCAACCCGTAGGCCAACCCGTAGGACATTGCCTTCACCTTGGAGCGCATAGCGCTGGTCACCTCTTCCGGCGCAACGTGGAAAATGTGCGAACCAACGTAGCGGTGAAGATCCTCCCCATCGGCATAGGCCTGGATCAACCCTTTGTCCCCGGAGAGGTGCGCCATGATGCGCATTTCGATCTGCGAATAGTCAGCGGAGAGCAGGCTCTCGAACCCGTCGCTGACCACAAATATCCCGCGCACGCGCCGGCCCTCTTCCGAGCGGATGGGAATGTTCTGCAGGTTCGGGTTATTCGAGGAAATTCGGCCGGTGGCCGCCACATTTTGAGCATAGGTGGTGTGAATGCGGCCATCGTCGGCCACAGCCTTCTTCAGCGTCTCCAGCATTTGACGCAGCTTGGACGCTTCCCGGTGTGCCATCAGCTGAGCCAGGAACTCATGCCCTGTCTTCTCCAACAAGGTCTTCAATGCGGCCGCATCGGTCGAGAAGCCTGTCTTGATCTTCTTGGTTTTGGGCAGCTCCAGCTCCTCAAACAGCACCGTCTGGAGCTGCTTGGGCGAGCCTAGATTGACCTCATGCCCGATCGCGGCAAACGCTGCGGTTTGGGCCGCGTCCATGGCCTTGGTGAAATCTGCCATCAAATTGTCCAGGCGCTCTGATGAGATGGCAATGCCGGTGAGTTCCATCTCCGCCAGGACCTTGGCCAGCGGCAATTCCAACTCGCCCAGAAGCCTGTTAGCGCCGCGCTCCAGCAGCTGCCCCTCGAAATTCTCGCTGAGCAACAAGGCAACATAGGCCTTGGCCACGGCATCGGCGGCATGTGAATCTTCGCCCAGCCCAAGGTCTAGCTCCCCCTTGGCCGCCGCATTGGAAGCTGGGAGGGTAATTTTAAGGTGCACCTGGCTCAGGTCTGGCAGGTCATAGCTGCGGCGATCCGGCTGAATCAGGTACGCGGAGATGGACGTATCATCCACCACCCCACCCAGGTTCAGCCCACGCAGGTGCAGAGACTTGATGGCCTCCTTGTATTCGTGCACCACCTTGCGATCATCGTCGCTGGCCAACCACTCGGCCACGGCACCCTCCAGCGCAGAGTCAGCCTCCATCAGGTCAACGAAGATTCCCGAATCCCTGCGCGCAATGGCCAAGCCGACGGCGTCCTGGGCGAGTCCCGCGGAAACAGTGACGGTTTGTAAACCCACCTTGAACTGGTTCCCATCCGTGATCCACTTCGTGAACTGCTCTGCGGACTGGACCACCTTGTGCTCTGGAACGGTGTGGACTTCGCCGTCGTCCTCATTCGTCTCTTCCCCGCCAAAGAGATCAAAAAGTCGCTTGCGCAAAGTGTTGAATTGCAGGGCGTCGAACAGTTCTTCAACGTGCTCGCGGTCCGGATGTTGCAGCACCATGGCGTCCAAGTCCACCGGGAGCTCAAGATCAGTCAGCAAGCGGTTGAGCCGTCGGTTTCTTTTGACCTGGTCAACATTGGCCCGTAGGGATTCGCCCACCTTGCCGCCAATAGCGTCCAGGTTTTCCAAAATGCCGTCTAGACCGCCGTACAAATTGATCCACTTGGCAGCGGTCTTTGGCCCCACACCAGGGACACCCGGCAAATTGTCCGCCGTCTCACCGGTCAGTGCAGCCAAATCCGGGTAACGCTCCGGCGTCACAAAGTACTTGGCCTCTACCGCGGCTGCGTCCATGGGAGGAATATCCGAGATCCCCTTTTTGGGGTACAACACAGAAACATGATCAGTGATGAGTTGGAAAGTATCCCTATCCCCCGAAACGACCAGCACTTCCCAGCCGGCCTTCTCACCCCAAGACGCCAGCGTGGCCAGGACGTCATCCGCCTCGTAACCATCCATCGAAATGGTGGGGATCCTCATGGCCTCCATGACCTTGATAATCAGATCAATTTGGCCAAAAAACTCCTCCGGAGTCTTGTTACGGCCGCCCTTGTACTCCTGGTACTCAACGGAGCGAAATGTTGGCGTATCCAGGTCAAAGGCAACGGCCACGTGAGTGGGTTTCTGCTGACGAATCATGGTGATCAGCATGGACGTGAACCCATGCACCGCATTGGTGTGCTGCCCAGTATCAGTGGAGAAATTTTCCGCGGGCAGGGCATAGAAGGCCCGGAAGGCCATGGAATGACCGTCGATCACCAACAACCGATTAGTAGCGGAAGAAGAATCAGCTGCGGGGACATGTTTGGTAGTTTCACTCACAAGTGCAAGCCTAGTGTTCATGACGGACAATTTCACCCACAGCGTTGACCACACCGAGCAGCTCGCAGCGGCCGGCATACCACCT
Source organism: Acidobacteriota bacterium (assembly GCA_019352125.1). Taxonomy (GTDB): domain Bacteria; phylum Actinomycetota; class Actinomycetes; order Actinomycetales; family Micrococcaceae; genus JABBNV01. Next base: position 3,445 of record JABBNV010000025.1, read on the forward strand.
GAGATGTACGCCATGTTGGCCGCGCACGGTGTGGGCACGCTAGTTGCCAAAATGGGGATTCGTTTTGACACCATTGGCGCAGAATTATCGGTTGCCAGTATGCCGGTAGAAGGCAACACTCAGGTGGCAGGCATTCTGCACGGCGGGGCTCACGTTGTTCTGGCTGAAACACTGGGCTCGTTCTCCGCCGCTGTTCATGCAGGCCCCGGGAACCACGTGGTGGGGATTGAAATTGGCGCCACGCACCACCGCAGCATCGCCTCCGGAACAGTCACCGGAACCTGTAGAGCTATTCACCTGGGCCGCACTCTGGCCACACATGAGATTGTCATGACGGATGAGCAGGGCAAGCGGCTATCCACCGCGCGGATTACCAACATGATCCGACCCAACCGCGGATGACCCCAGGAATCCAGCCGCGCAGTGATTTGTGGCGCCACCGGGTCCGAAATATCTTGCTTCGCCGCTTAACTCGCGGATATCTTTGAGCTGCCGCTGCACCTGGTGGACGATGAATTTGGTTGGCTGTCCGGGTGGCGGAAACGTCCCCTGACGGAGCATTGTGCGCTTACAACGGCGCTGGTTAATCAGGAATGTTGGGTACTGGGCGGCGACTGCGGCTGGTGGCGAGACCTAGTGCATGGGCGATCTCGGCTGATCGTTGGCCATGACTACGCACGCGCGGCACTATTTGGGAACTCGCCGCGGCGTTGGTTAAACTTCGAAGCGGCCCCGGGCCAGCAGAGTCCAGTCAGCCCTCCGGTCAGTGGTGAAACGCGGGAATGATCAGATAAATGCCGTACAAGACTGTAAGCGCGCAGGCTGCAAAGCAGGCATACGCTGAGAACTTTGCGGCACGAGTGGCCGGAACGTTGCCATCAATGCTGACGGCGTAAAGGCGAACACCCAATGAATACAGACCAACGACGACGACAGCGCCGACGAGAGTCGCTACGGCCACGGCCAGAAAAGCTAGCCAGTCGATCATCGTTGCCCCTCTTTGGCAGCAGCCTTGGTAGCTGCCTTTTCCATTGCTCGCGCCTTCGCGGCCAGCCTCTCGCGTTCTTTACGCGAAGGAATCCTCACGGCGCCGCCCACAATGTCGACCTCGCTAATGGCGTTGCTGTGGTCCACCACATCGCGCTGGGACACCACGAAGATGAAGATAATGGCCGCCAGACCCAACACTGCGCCAATGATCAGACCAACTGTCCCAAGGCCGTGCTCTTTGCTGGATAGCAGCGCGGCAAGTCCGCCCACCACTGCGGAAGCCGGAAGCGTGAATAACCAGCCCAAGCTGATCTTGCCAATGGCGCCCCACCGGACGGTGGATCCGGTGCGCCCCAAGCCTGAACCCACTACGGAACCTGAAGCTACGTGGGTGGTAGAGAGGGCAAACCCTAGGTGCGACGATGCCAGGATGGCCGCCGCTGTCGACGTTTCAGCGGCAAAGCCTTGAGCAGGCTTCACATCCGTCAAGCCACTTCCCAGCGTCCGGATAATTCGCCAGCCACCGGCGTACGTTCCACCGGCAATGGCCAACGCGCAAGCTCCAATGACCCAGAGCTGGGGGCCGGTGCCAGCGTGCTGAGCTCCAGCGCTGATGAGCACCAAGGTAATGACGCCCATGGTTTTCTGCGCGTCATTGGTGCCGTGTGCCAGCGCTACCAGTGACGATGAGAATACCTGGCCGTAGCGGAAGCCACCGCGCTTTTGCACCAGTTTGTCCCCCGAGTCCGGGTGCGTACGGCGGGTCATGGCATAGGCCAGCCTGGTGCACAGATAGGCCACACCGCCGGCAATGGCAGGAGCAAGGATGGCTGGCAGGATCACTTTGGAGAGCACCACGGAGAAATTCACAGCAGAGAACCCCCACGTGCCCACAATCACGGCACCAATGAGCCCACCAAAGAGTGCATGGGAGGAACTGGACGGCAACCCGCGCAGCCACGTGATGAGGTTCCACAGCACCGCCCCGAGCAGACCGGCAAAGATCAACTCTGGAGTGATAGATATGCCGCCGTGACCCTCTTTGATGATGCCGCCGGAGATTGTCTTTGCCACCTCTGTGGAAAGAAACGCGCCCACTAAGTTCAATACGGCGGCAATTCCTACTGCGGTTTTGGGTTTGATGGCGCCGGTGGCAATGGGCGTCGCCATGGCATTTGCGGTGTCATGAAATCCGTTGGTGAAGTCAAAAAACAACGCCAACGCAATAACCAGGACGACCATAAAGGTGAAGTCCACCGCGATCCTATTCCTCGACAAACATGCGATCCCCAAAAAGTTTAGCCTGTGTTCACTAGCTATTAACTTTCCCTGGAGTCAGCGAAGAACCCTACTGCCGATATCCCTCAACCTCGGACGCTTAACGGAGCGCGGCGTCGTTTGGATTCTCCCGCGCGTCCCGCTTAGCTTGGCGCTGACGCAGCAGGTCCCAGCACTGGTCAAGCTGCACTTCAATGTCCCGCAGTTTGGCAGTACGGCCAACGTCACCAGAGGCTGAAGCATCATTGCGGAGTTGGTGCTCAGTTTCTACAAGATCCTTGATGTGCTGGTGAATTTGAACTTCATTCATGGGAACTCCTGTGGTTGGGACGCGCTCCACGTCCAAGGGTGCTGTAAGCCTAGCGAAGGCTGACCTGGTTTGCATAAGAGTCACGTTTGCATCAGAGCCGTTCAGGGCTTGCTGATGAAGCCCTGAGAGACCAGCCAATTAAAGGCGACGTTCGCTGGCTCCTGGCCTTCGACGTCGACCTTGAGATTCATTGACCGCAAGGCATCATCCGTAAGTTTAGGAGTGATCTTGGAAAATATATCCGCCAGTTGGGGGTGGTCCTTGAGCACCTGGGAGTTGAAGACCGGAGCCACGTTGTAGGCGGGGAAGAACTTCTTGTCATCTTTGAGCACTGTGAGGCCCAAGGATTTGATGCGCCCATCGGTGGCGAACACCTCACCGAAGTTGCAGTCCCCCTTGTCTGTGGCACTGTAAACAGCACCAGTGTCATAGATGCCAATATTGGCATCAGGCACACCGTCAACACTCCCCCGGCTCATCCCATAGTGCTGGAGCAGCGGGTTGAGCCCATCCGGACGGGAGTTGAATTCAGCCTCGACACAAAAGGTTCGCTCATTCACTGGAAGCTTGGCAATGTCACTGATCGAGGAAATATTGCCCAACTTGGCCACAGCCTCCGAACGAACAGCAATAGCGTAGGTATTGTTCATGGGCGCTGGCGCACCCCACGTGAGGCCGTTTTTCAGATCTGCGTCGTGGACAGCCTTGAACTGCGCGTCCTTGTCCGGAATGCCCTCTTTTTGTTGCATGTATGTCAGCCACGCAGTACCCGTGTATTCCCAGGTCAAGTCCGCCTGGTCTGCCAGCATGAGTTCGCGCACCGGCTGACTTCCAGGGACATTGGTCAGGTCCGTAACCTTGAAGCCCGCTGCCTGGGCCGCAAGCACGCCAATCTTGCCCAAAATGAGCTGCTCGGTGAAATTCTTCGAGGTTACGGTCAGCTTCGCGTTATGGAGGTTCGGAATTTTGGTGATGGAGCCGGGGCCGACGTCGGGAACGTACGAGGTTGCTGGCTGGAGGCCGCAGCCAGTGAGCGCCATTACGGCGACGATGGCGCCAGCTGCAGCCGCCTTCCGAAACGGTTTACGAAGAGGTTTCTGAAAGGGTTTCCGGAACATTAGAGTCCTTTCGGCATGGCAACGTGTTCTACCACGCGGCCCAGCCAATCGATAGCCAGAGCAAGAAGGGCTACCAGCACTGAGCCCGTAATCAATACTCGGGTCAAGTTCAGATTCACGCCGGTGGTAATGAGGATTCCCAAGCCACCGCCGTTGATGAAGGTTGCCAGCGCCGCAGTACCTACCAGCAGCACCAGTGCCGTACGGATACCGGAGAGCATGATCGGCACAGCCAAGGGCAACTCAACTTTGAAGAGCACAGCCGTCGAGCTCATACCCATGCCCCGCCCCGCCTCAACCAGCCGTTCGTCCACCTGTTGCAAGCCCACCATGGTGTTGCGTAGCACCGGCAACGCGGCGTAGAGCACCAGCGAGAGGGTGGCGGCCCAGAAACCAAAGCCAAGCCAGAACGCCAGGAGAACCACCAGCCCAATGGCTGGCGCAGCCTGGCCAATATTTGCAATGGCCAGCACTGGGCCGGTCAAAAAGCGCAGTGGTTTACGGGTGAGCGCTATGCCTACCGGAATAGCAATGACCAGCACAATTACAGCAGCCAAAAACGTGAGCTTGAGGTGTTCAACCGTGTAGCCCAGCAGTGCTGACGGATCCAGCGTGGTGCGCTCAGTAGCGGTTAGATCAGCAGTGAGTAGCCAGATAACCAGTACGCCCAAAACCACCACAATGCCCAACAGTTGGTAGGCCAGCGGAGTCCAGGACCTCCCGCTCGGGGCCCGAGTAGCTTCCAGTTCCGCTATCGCCAGGCTCATGCTCGATGTCCCTCTGCAATGGCGATGGCGCCAGTATTCAGCCCCACCGGTGCGTCTTCGGTGGCCTCGGAAGCCGCCGCGTGGGCTGCCGAAATAGCCTCCATAATGGTGCTGACGTCAATCACGCCCAGGAACTTTTCGCGCGCGCCCGTGACCAATGCAGCGCCCGCGCTGGAAACCAGCATCGTATCCAGTGCATCGTTTAACGTGGCCCGGCTTCCCACCACAGGAAGTTTGGCATCCAGCGCGGAATCAATGGCTTTCAGTCTGCTCAGTTGCCGTCTGGATAGCCACTGCAGCGGACGCTGGCGTGCGTCCAGCACCACTGCGTGGCCGTGTCCAGCCGCCGTGATCCTCGCAAGGACGGCCTGCGGATCATCCCCAGGGGATGCAGTAATAGCTTCAGCCAGTCCTACATCGGCCACGCGGGTGAGTGTCAGCTGCTTCAGACCGGCACCGGACCCAATGAAATTTTCGACAAATTCGTTGGCAGGTTCAGCCAGGATTCGCTCCGGCGTATCGTACTGAACCAGCTGCGCACCCTCATTGAAGATCGCAATCCAGTCGCCCAGTTTCACGGCTTCGTCAAAGTCATGCGTCACGCAAACAATGGTCTTCTGCAGTTCCGCCTGGATATTGATCAGCTCATCTTGCAGCCGCTGCCGAGTGATCGGATCAACGGCACCAAACGGCTCGTCCATCAGCAATACTGGCGGGTCAGCCGCCAATGCACGTGCAACACCTACCCGCTGTTGTTGACCGCCTGAAAGCTCTTTGGGGAACCGATCCCTATAGGCGTTGGGGTCCAAGGAAACCAGTTCCAGCAGCTCGTCCACACGATCTGCAATACGCTTCTTGTCCCATCCGAGCATCTTGGGTACCAAGCCAATATTCGCAGCAACGCTCATGTGCGGAAACAGACCGCCCGCCTGGATGACATAGCCAATCCCTCGGCGCAGCTTATCCCCATCCATGGTGGTGACGTCCTCACCGTTGAGCACAATCCTGCCCTCGGTGGGCTCAATAAGCCGGTTGATCATCTTCAATGTGGTGGTTTTCCCGCAACCCGAGGGGCCTACCAGCATGACCACCTTGCCGGCAGGAATCTCCATGGTGAGACCATCCACGGCCGCCTTTCCCGAACCGTATGACTTGGTGACCTTTTCCAGCAGAATAGACGCACCTGTAACGCGGTGTGCGGATGAGTTGTTCTCGGTTTTGGTTAGTGATTCAGGCACGGATACCTCGCGATGTTGTGAGTCGGCCAAAGCCAACAAGAAGAAGGTCAAGAATGAGGGCCAGGACAATTACCCCGACGACGCCGGTCACCACGGACTCCAGCGAATTGGCACCACCCAGCCGGGAGAGTCCCGAAAAGATGAACCCGCCCAACCCCGGTCCGAGCGAATAGGCAGCAATGGCGGCAATGCCCATCACCATTTGCGCCGATACCCGAATCCCGTTGAGAATAACGGGCCATGCTATGGGCAGCTCCACCCGAAGGAGAGTGCGCAGGCGGCTCATCCCGATGCCACGTGCTGATTCCACGACGGCGGGGCTAACACCAGAGAGGCCAACCACTGCATTGCGCAGGATGGGAAGAGCGGCAAAGAACACCACCACCGTAACGGCGGGTCCCACACCAAATCCCAGCGGAGCGATGAGGAGCCCAATCAGTGCAAACGATGGGATGGTGAGACCAATCGCGGATACGGAATTGGCGATGCCAGTAAGGACTTTGCTCTTATAAACCAGCGCGGCTACCAGCACCGAGAGCACTGTGGCAAGAAGTAAACATTGCACGACCAGGCTGAAATGTTGCCAGCCGGAAAACAGAATTTGCGGCCATCTAGTACTTAAAAAATCCCCCACGACATCTATCACTTCACATTCGTTACGTATCGCCCACGGCGCTCAATTGGTGGCCACGGCTTGTGGCCTTGACTGTTGGCCACAGTAGCGCGCTCCACCGACACTTGCCCAACGCTGAGGACGTTTAGCTGGATCCGTTACTGGATTGAAATATTTGCCGCAGCGAACTATTAGTATCTTCGGGTAGGCGTCGTAAGCTCTATGAATGGCCAGATTTTATGACGTTCATCCGGAAGATCCGCAGCCTCGCGCTATTGCCCAAATCGTAGATTTGGTGCGCTCTGGGGGCTTGATCGCCTACCCTACCGATTCCTGTTATGCCTTGGGCGCGCAACTGGGGAACAAGGACGCGTTGGATCGCATCCGCACCATCCGGCACCTGGATAGCAAGCATCACTTCACCTTGGTCTGCAAGGACTTTGCGCAACTCGGCCAATTTGTTCAGGTGGACAATGATGTATTCCGCAGCATCAAGGCCGTCACGCCTGGCAGCTACACCTTCATTTTGCCGGCAACCAAAGAAGTACCCCGCAGACTCCTGCACCCCAAGAAGAAAACGGTGGGTGTGCGCATTCCGGATAACAAGGTAGTGCAGGCCCTCTTGGCCGAACTCGGCGAACCGTTGCTCTCCAGCACCCTGTTGCTCCCGGACCAGGAACAACCGCTGACTCAAGGATGGGAAATCAAGGAGCGGCTAGACCATGAGGTGGACGGCGTAGTCGACTCGGGTGATTGCGGTGCAGAGCCCACCACCGTTATCGACTTTTCCTCAGGTGTGGCTGAAATAGTGCGACGCGGAATGGGCGATCCCTCCAGATTCGAGTGATTCACCACATTTAATTGGTTCGCTGCATTTGAATGGTTCACAGTGCTCAGGTCCCACGCCTCCAGCGCCTGCAAACTGATGCCGCGCGGCCCGGTGCGCCTGGTTAGCCCACGGATCAACAGCATGCGCGTGCCAAACAGTAACGGCCCTGAACGTTCCTGAGCTTCGTGGAAGAACGTGGCATCGATGCAACCAGTGCCGTCGTCGATGCTAATGAACACCACCCGTCGTCCACCACGCATGGGCGGCGTTTGCGTGGCTATCCGCACCCCAGCCACCAGCACCTCGGTATTGCTGCGCAGCCCTAACAGTTGATCCGCACGAGTGACCCCCAGCTCTGCCAACAACGGCGCGTAGCTATCCATCAGGTGGCCGCTGACGTCCAGGGACAACAGATCCAGTTCCGTCCGCACCTTCTCGGTTACTGAGGGCTCCGGCAAATTTCCCCGCAAATTGCGTAGTTCCAAATCCCCCAACGGCAAAGAGAGCTGCCCATCAATCGGATCATTCTTGCGAGCGCCGGAGCGTGCTGGGAGCGCCTGCAAATGAGCCACCAAATCCGCCCGGCTACCCTGGACGCCGTCGCGCTCCTTCACCATCCGGTGCAAGGCATCGAAGGCACCCAACTGGGCCAACCGCTTTAGGGTAGCTCGCGTGGGTTTGGCCCGCGCTCGCACATCCGCCAAGGAATCATAGGGCTGGCCGGCAACCAAGCGTTTTAGCTCCGCCGCACTCAACCCGTAGATTCCGGCCAGAGACATGCGGATGCCCAACTTGCCGGCGTCCGAACCGGCATCCGGGCCAGCGTCCAGTCCGGTAGTCACCCGTTCCACCCGGTATTCGCCCGTACTGTGGTTGATATCGACGGGCAAAATGGGAATGCCCATCCGTCTGGCCTCTGCCACCAGCAACCTCCGCGGATACATCCCCGGATCGTGCTCCCACAACCCCGCCAAAAAAGCCTCTGGATGGTGTGCCTTCAGCCACGCAGACTGATACGTAGGGACGGCAAAAGCTGCACCGTGCGCCTTGCAGAAACCGAAACTGCCAAAGGCTTTCAACGTCTCCCACACCTGATCAATCACGTCCAACGGGAACCCCCGGCCCTTGGCAGTGCGCCTAAAGTAGGCCTCCACCATTGGCTCCTGCGTCTCATTGCCCAGAGCGCGCCGAAACACATCCGCCTTGGCCAACCCGCACCCCGTCATCTCGTCAAAGACGCGTAGCACCTGCTCGTGAAACACCGTTACCCCGTGCGTCTCGGCCAGGGCAGCTTTCAACCGAGGATGCGGATACACCTCCGTGGCAAAGCCATGGCGGCTCTCCAAAAACGGCTTCACCATATTGGATTTCATGGGGCCAGGCCGGAACAGGGAAATATCAATAATCAGGTCATTGAAATCCCGCGGCGCCATCTTGCCAATGAGCTCCCGCTGACCAGGTGACTCAATCTGAAAACAGCCCAGCGTATAGGTACTGCGGATCAACTCATAGGTGGGCTCATCATCCAGCGGGACCTGGTTGAGGTCGATCCTCCCGTCCTCATCAATGTAATCCGGACCGTCCCCATGCTCATCCACGGGGTGGTTCCCCGCGGCCACTACAGCGGCCTTGGAAGGGTGCAGACGAATCACCTCACGGACGGCGTACGCCATGGCACTTTGCATCCGCACCCCCAGCACATCCAGCTTGAGCATCCCCATGGGATCCATATCGTGTTTATCAAACTGGCTCATCGGCAAATCCAGGCCACTGGGCTGCACGGGAGTTCGATCCAATAAAGTGGCGTCCCCCAGAATCACCCCACACGGATGCATCGAAATATGCCGCGGCAATCTATCCAACCGCTCGGTGAGATCTACCAGTAGGTCCAGCTGCGCCTCGGGGTGCAGATGACCCTGTTCCACTCTGTCCGCGAACTCCCGCAACTCTGGTTTTTCTTCCAGCGCTTCCCGAAAGTTCCGGGCCGAAAAACGCCACAGCTGTTTGGCCACGGCATCAATGTCACCCTCAGCCATGCCCAAAGCCAGCCCAGCATCACGCACCGCACCACGGGCTCGATACCCATTTTGCATACTCATCAGCGTCACCCGCTGAGGGCCGAACCGCTCAAAAATGCGGTGGTAAATGTTGTGCCGTTCCGCGCTTTCCACGTCAATATCAATGTCCGGCAAGGTGGAACGATCGTTGGAGAGAAACCGCTCAAAAATCAGATCATGCCGAATCGGGTCAACAGCACTGATACCAATCAAATAATTCACCAACGACGACGCCCCAGACCCACGCGCGGCCGAGCGGATCCCCAGGTCCGTAATCATGCGAGAAACTTCCGAGACGGTCAGAAAATATGCGGAGAAGCCCAGGCGGGAAATAATCCCCAGCTCGTGTTCCAACCGAGCCCGCACCACCCGCTCCGCAGCGCCGCTCACACCGGGGAATCGCCAGTTGATCCCGGCTTCGCAGCGCTGACGCAGCTCCATAAACGGCTCCTGCTCAATTCCCAGCACCGTGGCCTCAGGAACGGTTGGTTGCTTCCACCCCATATCTGTTACCGGATCAATCCGGCATCGATCGGCCAGCTCCTCCGTGTTGGCAATGAGACGGCCCAGCCCGGCCCGCCCCTCCCCCGCGGCGTGCATAATTTCCTGGCCCACGGCGTACATCTGCTCGCTGGACTTCAACCAGCCCTGCCCATTGGGCTGCAACCTTTCGCGAGCGCCGCTGCCACTGTTTCTATTGCCCTTGCTGCTGCCCTTGCGCAGACTGGCCACACTGCCGCTCAGCGCGCACAGCGGCTCCAACGTACGGGCTGAATCCAACACATCCGCCGTGGCTGCACCGTCCTGGCTGCAGTAGCGCACGGCATTGCTGAGCACGGACGGCAGCCCTTGTTCCTGCGCCAGCCGAAACATCCGTACTGCCGAGGCGGTGCTTAGCTCCTGGCCCGGCGCACTTAAATGGGACACCAGCTCAGCAACCAAAGTTCCGGCAGGCATCACCGCACACCACTTTTGCATCAACCGTCGCGGCAACAAATATCGTTGCCCACCCATGGCCCGCCCCACGTCCGACGACGGCCCCAGCAAGGTGGTCAACACGGGTTGCGCGGTGGACGGGTCCAAGGATCGTGACGCCAACTGTTCCAGCGTTACCCCAACAATGGCCCGAGGACCCCCGTGAGCGTGCGCATCCGAAATTAACCGGCACAGCGCGCGGTATCCAGCCCCACCATTTCCGCCACGGGCCAGCACCACCACGCGGCCATGTTCACGCAATACACCCCTGGTGTTGTTAGGTATGGATGCGCCAGTTGCTGCCTGCCCTGCTGTTGCCTGCCCGACCAGACCCTGCGCACCTGCCGAGGCAACGTCGTCGTACTCCAACACAGCCAAGTCCACGCCCACTATCGGGTCAATCTTGGCGTCCATGCAGGCCTTGAGGTGTTTAACCGTGCCGTACAAACCATCCCGGTCAGTGCAGGCCAGCGCATCAGCACCATCAGCTGCGGCAGCCGCGGCTAGTTCATCCGGCCAGGACACTCCATAGTGGGCACTGAAGGCAGTAGCAACGTGTAAATGAATAAAACTCATGGCTTAATCCGGCTAAGCGCTGCTAAATCAAGGACTGTCGTTAAATCAAGCACTGTGTGACAACGCATCGTACAACCGCAGGATCCGCCAGCGTCCGCTGCCGCAGTGCTTGCTTAGCTCAAAGGTCAATAGCGGCCCCACACCGTCGGCTTGAGCCTGGACCCGCCAAATCTCGCTATCTACCAACCCGGCTCCGCGGCCCACCTCTGCACGGTTTTCCTGAGCCCACCAATCACGGCGCTCAAACCATCGCACCGACTCAGCAGCCAGCACATAGTCCCTGCCCGACCACCGTAAGTTCAGCGGTTCCCCGCCCAGTGAGCAGTGAACCTCCACACCCTCGCTGAAGACCCCCATGACAGTCGCCTCCACTCTTCATCTAGTACCGTCAGGGACACAACCGGGATACAGCTGGGACACTCCCAACGATTGTTACGACGTAACATTTGCATCACCATTCCGAAAATAGAACATACTTTCGATTACTTCACTTTACGCCTGTATCCCCGCGAATAAAACCCCCACCCATCACTACGCCCACAGCGGATTAAGCGAAAGTTCACGGTAAAGCATCGGTTACAAACATGGCTGTGGAGTCAATTGCCGTCTAGCATTGCTGTAAAGCATTGCAACTATCCATGCACAGCCGTCAGAAACGCAGGCGCCCCACAAAAGCACCACATACTTCACCGAAGAGAAGGACCGTCCCATGACGAATATGGTCACCCTCATTGCCCGGACCGCCCCGCTCGAACGCGAGCTCAAGATGAAGTCTCGAACAACCACTGAAGCTGACGTACCCCGTCTAGGCGAGCTGTATTTCAGCGCTTACGAGCCAGGTTTCGCGGGATCAAACTCTTCGGAAGCCGCTGCTGCGGTGGATGCAGTGTTCAAGGGCAAGTACGGTAGCTTCCTGCCCGATGCCTCGCATGTAGCCCTGGATGAGAACGGCGAGATTATTGCCGCCATCATGGTGGTGGAGCGCTCCACTACGGCGAACACCCCTGAGGCGCCCTTCATTGTGGAACTCTTCACCGCGCACAATCACCGCCGCCAAGGCTTGGCTGAGCAATTAGTGCTGGCCAGCATGGATGCGTTGTTCAACGCAGGCTTCAAAGAGGTTGCCCTGCGCGTGCACGAGGACAATTCAGCGGCACTGGCCCTATACCTCTCCCTGGACTTCAGTCGCTGGTCCGCCGATGAGGACGAAGACTAACTGACCTTGCATCAATCGGTTCGATGCAGGCTGACTTTACGCAGCCGGGGAGGCTAAACGATGCAGCCACGGGCAGACTTCGTAACGCTGGGTGTTCGCGATACTGCGGTGGCCCGAGCCTTCTACGTTGACGGTTTGGGATGGCCAGTCCAGCAGGAAGTTCTGGGCGAAGTCATCTTCATCCAGATCAACCACGGGCTCATACTCTCCCTCTGGAACCGGGCAGCGATGGCACACGAGCTTGGCGCCGAGTTATCCAATGGAATACCGCCATTCACACTCAGCCACAATGTGGGCAGCTCAGCGGAGGTCGACGATGTATTGGCGACGGCGGCCACGGCTGGCGCCAGTTCCATAGTTCCCGGAACCACCCAAACATGGGGTGGTTACGCTGGCTACTTCGCAGACCCTGACGGATTTCGCTGGGAAATCTGCCACAACCCGACCTGGACTGTGGACGACGGCGGAGGCGTCACGGTTTAAACCAGGGGCGTCACCAAATCTGGCGTGTTGTTGCGGACATTACCCACGGCAATGCCCACGGCATCAAGCGTCCATGTGGCAGCCACAGCGGGAGCGCCGGCAACGAGTGCGTCCACCATGGACTTGCCGTCCCCTTGCGGGTCCAGCCAATCGGCCATCATGGCGGCGTCCATAGGAATGGGTAATCTGTCATGCAATTCACCCAGCTGGGCCAAGACCGGATCCTCCGAATCAGTGGCGGGCGATGCCATCGTCAAGATGGAGCAGGAAAGAAGCCAGTGATCAGGATCGCCATCCTGCTTGGCGGGGTCCTTCCACCACTCATAGAGCCCAGCGAACATGATCAGAGATCCATCCTGGGAATGAATGTAGAACGGCTGCTTTTGCTTGCTTTGGCTACCTACCGAGGGCTTTTTCCACTCGTAGTATCCCTCCACAGGAACTGCACAGCGCTTGGACTTCACGGCCGAACGGAAGGTTGGCTTTTCGGCCACAGTTTCACTGCGCGCGTTGAAAGCACGAACACCCACCGAAGGGTCCTTGGCCCACGAAGGCACCAACCCCCATTTGGCCACATGAAGTTGCCGGACGAGTGCACCATCCATCAAACGCTCCAGGACAATCGGGACGTCTGCTGTGGGCGCCACGTTGTATGAGGGCTTCAGTTCCAAACCTTCCTCAGCCTCGGCCTCCAGCTCCGCCACCAAATCTCCAACGGCTCTCGCCATCACGTATCGTCCGCACATGCCCATAAGTCTGCCCCGTTTGGCATCAGGTACCAAGAGCTAGCTCATGGAATACTGAGGGGTAAGCCAGACGTTGAACCAAGCGATACCAATTAGCAACCAATTACTCAAGGAGTTTTTGTGGATTTCACCCCCGAATCCGGATCCATCACCATGTTCTCCACCTCATGGTGCGGCTATTGCCGCCGACTCAAGACGCAGCTGGATTCGGCAGGGATTGGGTACACGGAAATCAACATCGAGGAAACCCCGGGAACCGCTGAGCTGGTAGAACAGCTCAACGGTGGCAACCAGACCGTTCCTACGGTCATCTTCCCGGACGGCTCCGCTGCCACCAACCCCTCGCTGAGCGACGTCAAAACAAGACTTGGAGTCTAGCCCGTCCCCTTGGTGAGTGTCTGAACTCCGTGATAGACACGGATAAGACACAAAAACCGCTGCGCGAAGGGGTCCATCATGGTTCACAAGGTTCAAGGCGTCATTGCCCGGTCAAAGGGCGCTCCTCTGACACTCGAGACCATCTTGGTACCGGAGCCAGGCCCGGGCGAAGCCCTGGTGGACATCCTGACCTGCGGCGTCTGCCATACGGACTTGGCATACCAGCAGGGCGGCATCAACGATGACTATCCCTTCCTGCTAGGCCATGAGGCAACGGGCGTCGTCTCCGCAGTGGGCCCGGACGTCACCGACGTCGCCCCCGGAGACCGTGTGATTCTTAACTGGCGGGCGGTCTGCGGACAATGCCGAGCCTGCAAGCGCGGCCAACCCCAGTACTGCTTCAATACGGCCAACGCCACGCAAAAAATGACGTTGGAAGATGGCACCGAGCTGACTCCGGCATTGGGCATCGGAGCTTTCGCGGAGAAAACACTCGTGGCAGCTGGTCAGTGCACCAAGGTTGATCCGGAAGCTGACGCAGCTGCGGTTGGCCTCTTGGGCTGCGGTGTCATGGCTGGCCTGGGCGCAGCCATCAACACGGGCGGCGTAAAGCTTGGCGATTCCGTAGCGGTCATTGGCTGTGGCGGCGTAGGCACGGCGGCTATCGCTGGCGCAGCTTTGGCGGGCGCCACCACGATCATTGCGGTGGACATCGACGGCGGAAAACTCGAGCGAGCACTCACTCTCGGCGCCACCCACACGGTTAATTCCAAGGACACTGACCCAGTAGAAGCCATCCGTGCACTCACCTCGGGATTCGGCGCGGATGTGGTGATTGACGCCGTCGGCCGCGTGGAAACCTACAAGCAAGCCTTCTACGCGCGTGACCTTGCCGGAACAGTCGTCCTGGTGGGCGTCCCCACCCCGGACATGACACTGGAACTTCCCCTGCTGGACGTCTTTGGCCGCGGCGGCTCGTTAAAGTCCTCGTGGTACGGGGACTGCCTCCCATCACGCGACTTCCCCATGCTGGTGAGCCTCTACCGCCAGGGGCGGCTGGATCTGGATGCGTTTGTGAGCGAACGCATCACCATCAACGACGTCGAAGCGGCGTTTGAGGCCATGAAGACCGGCAACATCCTGCGATCAGTAGTGGAGTTCACATGAGTGCCCGCATAGACCGCGTTCAAACCAACGGCATATTTTCCCTCGACGGCGGCACCTGGGACGTCGAAAACAACGTCTGGATTATTGGCGACGTGCGAGTAAACGCTCCGCGATCTCCAGATTGCGCGCAAG
>JABBNV010000323.1 GCA_019352125.1 Acidobacteriota bacterium
TATTGTCCCTGCACAGGTACAGCAAGCCTTCGGTGGGCGGCAGGGTGGCGCTTCCGTCCAATAGGTCCTGAGTCAGCTCGACACTAGAGCCACCAAATGACGCCGGTGGATTGACGCGCAGACGGTTCATCATGGCACCCAACAGGCCCAGATTCCCCACACGAACGCTCAGCTGATCACTGGCATGCAAGCCGTAGTGCAGATACAGATCGTCCAAGATATCAAAGAGCGTGCGGCCATTCGCCTTGGCCGCTGCCGCCTGTTCAGCAATCAACAACGCGGCGGAAATGCCATCCTTGTCGCGAACCAACTCGGGCGCAACGCAGTAACCCAGGGCCTCTTCGTAGCCATACGTGAGCTGCGGGACGCGGGCAATCCACTTGAAACCGGTGAGCGTTTGCACGTGCTGGTAGCCATTACCTTCAGCGATGCGCGCTAGCAGCCTGGATGAGACGATGGAGTTCGCAAAAACTCCCAGCGCGCCGGCGTCAGCAGTGAGAGTCTCGGAAGGCTGTGCGGTGGCCCCGGTTGGTTGCGGTGCACCGGCGCCGTCGTTCGAAGCCACCTGCACGCGGCGTTCCACCACGTGCGAACCCAACAAGGCCCCCACTTCATCCCCACGGAGCATCCGCCATTGACCGGTTTCCGGATCCACTGCGGCAACGGCCGCCCTGTCCGCATCCGGGTCATTGGCAATAACGATGTCCGCACCTGTTGCCTCGGCTGTTGCCAGGGCCAAATCCAAGGCACCTGGCTCTTCCGGGTTGGGGAAAGCGACGGTAGGGAATTCCGGATCCGGCTCAAACTGTTCGCTCACCATGATCACGTCCGTGAACCCGGCCGCGGCCAACATGCCCTCCACCGTCTTGCCGCCCACACCGTGCATCGGCGTGCTGACAATTTTGAGGTCGCGGGCAGGGAAGCGTTCGGGTTCTGCCAGGCCGACGACGGCGGACGTGTACTCCTCCACAATGGATGGATCGAGCACCGTCCAGCCTGTGGAGGCCAACTCGATCGAGTCCACCGCGCCTACAGCCTCAATCTTGGCGGCTATCTGGGCATCAAAGGGCGCAACAATTTGTGCCCCGCGGCCATCCTCGGCCACGGCCCGCCCGCCCAGGTACACCTTGTAGCCGTTGTCCTGCGGGGGGTTATGGCTGGCAGTGACCATGACGCCGCCGTCGCAGTTCAAAGCCCGTACGGCATAGGCCAACAAAGGTGTGGGAAGGGCAGAGGGGAGGAGGTAAGTCTCGATGCCAGCGGCAGTGAAGATTGCTGCTGTTTCTTCGGCAAAGATGGCTGAGTTGTGGCGGGCATCGTAGCCAACCACCGCGCGGGGACGCGGCGAATCCTGCATGGCGGGCTCGCCAACGTTGGGTTCCGGCGTGCCGGCAGCGTTGGCTTCGCCAGCTACAGCTTCGGTGAGAAAAGCAGCCAACCCAGCTGCCGCACGGCGAACCACTACCCGGTTCATCCGCATGGGCCCCGGGCCCAAGGCGGCGCGCAGACCAGCAGTGCCAAACTGCAACGTCCCGTGGAACGCATCCTCAAGCTGAGCTATTGCGGATTCGTCGCCTGTCTCGGCACGATCAACCAGTGCCGTCAGCTCCGATGCTGTGGCCTGATCCGGGTCCGTAGCCGCCCATTGCCGGGCGTCAGCCCACTTGCCCTCCCCAGCTGACTTCGCGGAGTCAGCTGCAGCGGACTCCACAGGAACTTCGACGGCGGATCCGGCACTGGATCCAGCTGTGGAGGAAAGGTCAGCGGCCTGGTGGGCTTCAGAAGAAGTCATGCCTACCAAGTTAGCCTGAAAATTACCCGAACTTAGAGTTTTGTAATGATCCCGGCCAATAAGGCAGAAATTCGTGGACCGGCCGCAGCGCCGGCCTCAATAACTTCCCCGTGGCTGAGCGGCTCAGGGCTAATTCCAGCGGCCAAATTCGTGACCAAAGAGATACCAAAAACTTCCATTCCGGCATGCCTGGCGGCGATCGCTTCCAGCGCTGTGGACATACCCACCAAGTCCGCTCCAATCCGCTTGGCGTACTGCACCTCGGCCGGCGTTTCGTAGTGCGGCCCGGTGAACTGTGCGTACACGCCCTCCGCCAGTGACGGATCCACCTCGCGTGCCAGCGCTCGCAGGCGTGCGGAATAGAGGTCCGTCAGGTCCACGAAAGTGGCGCCTTCCAGAGGTGAGGTAGCCGTCAGGTTGATGTGGTCGCTGATCAGTACAGGAGTCCCCGGCGTCCACGCTTCGTTAAGTCCTCCACAGCCGTTGGTGAGGACAAGTGTCTTGCATCCTGCCGCGGCAGCGGTGCGCACGCCATGCACCACGGACCGCACTCCGCGACCTTCGTAAAAATGGGTGCGGGCGCCCAGCACGAGTGCGCGCTTGCCCTCCGGCGTCAGTACCGAACGGATAGTTCCCGTATGTCCCGGGACTGCCGGGGCATGAAAACCGGGCACATCCGCCGCGTCAAGAGCCGCCGTCGTCGTACCTATGAGGTCTGCAGACGCACCCCAACCGGACCCGAGCACCAGCGCGACGTCGTGAGATTCCACTCCCGTCCGCGCACGAATATATGCCGCGGCCTCGCCAGCCAGCGCGAAAGGGTCAGTGTTTTGGGTACCTGTGGAGGACTCATTGCTCATATGCCAAAGGTACAGCGTTGGCCTCTGCGGCCGCGATAAGCGAGAATGAAGTACGTGACTATTCCCACTGACTTTTCCGTGCCGTCTCTCGCTATTTTGGGTGGAGGGCCAGGCGGGTATGAAGCCGCAATGGTGGCCGCTGCCCTGGGTGCCCGCGTCACCATCATCGAGCGCACTGGGCTGGGTGGTTCGGCCGTCCTC
>JABBNV010000026.1:0-3026 GCA_019352125.1 Acidobacteriota bacterium
CGTCACGTCGTTGCCGGACCAACCGATGCTGCGCGGCCAACTGGGACATAATCCGACGCGTCACCGACGGCGAGAGCAGGGCATCTCCGTCGTGAACTACGCGGATGGCGCGGATGAGTTCCGCAGGCTCCGTGTCTTTGAGCAGGAAGCCAGCCGCCCCAATCTGTACGGCTCGAGCAATGTATTCGTCCAGCTCAAAGGTGGTGAGCATGATGATTCGCGTGCCCTGCAGGGATGGGTCGCTGAGAATCGATTCGGCGGCGCTCAGGCCATCCCCGTCGGGCATCCGGATATCCATCAGGACGACGTCGGGTAACTCACGTTTCGCGGCGCGGACGGCGTCCGTGCCGCTGGCGGCTTCGGCCACCACGTCCATGTCCGGCTCCGCATTCAGCAGCGCCTTAAATCCCGCACGGATCAGCGCCTGATCATCAGCAATGAGGACGCGAATCATGGGGCCTCCTGAGGCAACGATGCTTTGAGCAGTGCATCTTGGGGCAACGGGACTCTGGCGCTGACTCTCAATCCGGGGTGTCGTGGGAGCAGTTCCAGGCTTCCCCCGACGCCAGCCAAACGCTCGCGCATGCCGCGGATTCCGTTTCCTGCCACAACAAGCTCAGGTGACCCAACGCCGTCGTCATCGATTTGCACCATCAGCGCCGAGATGCCGTCAGCAGGCGCGAGGAGGACGTTCGCTTGGGTTGCCTGCGCGTGCCGAACCACGTTGGTCAAGGCCTCCTGAACGATGCGAAACACCACTTCCTGCAACTCCTCCGGCAGGCCAGCGGGCGCCCGGTTGTCCATCGTCACCTGCAAGCCACTGTTGCGTACCGTGGCCACCAGCTCTGCCAAGCGGGCCAGATTAGCTGTCACACCGGGCTCTAAGGGTGCATCCTGCCGCAGCACTCCGAGCAGCGAGCGGACTTCCGCAAGCGAGTCCTTACTGGCAGCTTTAATGGCCTCCAAAGCCGGCTTGTATGCCGCAGGGTCGCTTGTCCCCAGATGCAACGCCACGGATGCCTGGACGTTGATGGTGGAGAGCGAATGGGCCACGACGTCATGAATGTCCCGAGCCAGGGTCAACCTGTACTCATCTCTTGCAGTCTTCTCGGCCGCCTGATGTTGACGACGTCGTTCGGCCACGCGCTCGCTGCGGAGCCGAATCCCCTCGCCAATCATGACCAGCACCAGTAACCAGGCAGACCCCGCAGTGGCCCGTATTCCCCACGTTTCATACCCGTTAACCCAGCTGATGAGCACAAAGAATCCGATGCCCAGCACCGTAGTTCCCCAGGCCAGTCCCCGATTTCCGGCGGCCGCGGTTAGCACGATTGCCATAGCCATGGCGAGGAACACTGGACCCGGTGGATAGCCAAGCGCCAGATAGCTGAGCGTCACGGCAAGAACAGCAGGCAGCATGAGACGCGGAGCCCGACGGCGAAGCCCCAACGCCGCCGGCCCCAACAGAAGCAGTAGGTTGCCCCAGATGCCCAACGGCTTGCCAAAATTTTGATGCGACGCCATAAAGTGAGTCCCCATCACCTGGATGAGAGCAGTCACCGCCACAATCACCGCCGTAGGTGGCCCAGAAAATCGCCGCATAGGCCCAAGCCTAGTCATCACACGCCATCAGCGCATCGGCTCACAGGCGTACCCGGCGTACTCCCCGCGGAGCATAAATAGCGAGAGCTGGGATAGGTGCCCGGGAGCGGCTTCGGGCGCCCGCGAAGCGGGCGGGGCACCCACCCCAGCTCTCACAGTGAAGCAACAGCAGGTCAGTCGGCGATGATGCCGGCTTCCCATTCTGCGGCCTCTACAACATTGGCCAGCAACATGGCACGGGTCATCGGCCCCACACCCCCGGGATTAGGCGAAATCCAGGAAGCAACCTCTGCGGCGGCGGGATCCACATCGCCAACAATGCGGGACTTGCCGGTCTCCTCGTCAACGATGCGGCTGACGCCAACATCCAACACGATTGCTCCTTCCTTGAGCTGAGAGGCCTTGACCATCTCGGGGAATCCGGCGGCGGCCACCACAATGTCAGCGGTCTGCAGGAGTTCCAGAAGATCCAAGGTTCCGGTATGCGCCAGAATCACGGTGGCATTCATTGCACGGCGAGTCAGCAGCAGACCCAACGGCCGGCCAACAGTGACTCCGCGACCAATCACCAGCACCTTTTTGCCACCCAAAGAAATACCGTGGCGGAGCAGCAGCTGAACAATGCCGTGCGGGGTGCAGGGCAATGGAGAGCGCATCGGATCATTGACGTTGAGCACCAATCGACCCAAGTTCATCGGGTGCAGACCGTCAGCATCCTTCGCTGGGTCAATCCGCTCCAGAATCTTGTTGGTGTCAATGTGCGCGGGCAGCGGCAGCTGAACGATGTACCCGGTGGTGGCCGGATCCGCATTCAACTCGTCGATGACGGCCTCGAGCCCCTCCTGAGTGGTCTCAGCGGGCAGATCGCGGCGAACAGAATTGATGCCTATCTCGGCACAGTCGCGGTGCTTCCCTGCCACGTACCACTTGCTACCGGGGTCCTCCCCCACCAGCACGGTGCCCAACCCTGGGGTCACGCCCTTGGACTTAAGCACCACAACGCGCTCGGCAAGTTCAGCCTTGATGGCTGCTGCCGTCGCCTTTCCATCAAGAATCCGGGCGGCCTGCGGGGTGCCCAACGGGGTTTTGGGGTGTTCAGGGTTGGAATTAACCATTCGCGATCACCATTCCTCCTGGCCGGGGTACAGCGGGAAGTCAGCGGCCAGCTTCTCCACACGGGTACGCAAGGCGTCGACGTCGGCACCACCCTTGAGTGCGGTGGCAATGATCTCCGCTACTTCGGTGAACTCGGTTGCGCCGAAGCCGCGTGTGGCCAGCGCGGGGGTACCGATGCGCAGACCGGAGGTAACCATCGGGGGCCGCGGGTCAAAGGGAACAGCGTTGCGGTTCACGGTGATGCCGACGGAGTGCAGCAGATCTTCGGCCTGCTGGCCATCCAGTTCAGAATTGCGCAGATCCACCAG
>JABBNV010000026.1:3036-16520 GCA_019352125.1 Acidobacteriota bacterium
CGGTGCCACCGGTCAGTACGGACACGCCAGCCTCGGCAACGTCGCTCTGGTTCAGGCGGTCGGCCAGAATACGTGCACCCTCCAGCACGCGAGCCTGACGCTCCTTGAACTCCTCACCAGCGGCTACCTTGAAGGCCACAGCCTTGGCGGCGATAACGTGCATGAGCGGTCCGCCCTGCTGGCCGGGGAACACGGCAGAGTTGAGCTTCTTGGCCCATTCCTGCTTGGCCAAAATGACGCCGGAACGCGGGCCAGCCAAAGTCTTGTGCACGGTGGAGGTGACGATGTCCGAGTAGGGCACGGGCGAGGGGTGCAGGCCAGCTGCAACCAGTCCGGCAAAGTGCGCCATGTCCGTCCAGAGCAGCGCGCCTACCTCATCGGCAATGGCGCGGAACGCCGCAAAGTCCAGCTGGCGAGGGTAGGCAGACCAACCAGCAATGATGACCTGTGGCTTCTCAGCGATGGCCTGCTCACGGAGCTTGTCCATATCAATGGTGAACGTTTCCGGGTCCACCTCGTAGGCGGCTACCTCATACAGCTTGCCGGAAAAGTTCAGCTTCATGCCGTGGGTCAAGTGGCCACCGTGGGCCAGGGACAGGCCCATAATCTTGTCGCCCGGCTTGATCATGGCGGCGAGCGCTGCGGCGTTGGCCTGCGCGCCGGAGTGCGGCTGAACGTTGGCGTATTCGGCGCCAAACAGTGCCTTCACACGCTCGATCGCCAGGTTCTCGGCAACGTCCACGTACTCGCAGCCACCGTAGTAGCGACGGCCCGGGTAGCCCTCTGCGTATTTGTTGGTCAGGACAGAACCTTGAGCTTCCAGCACCGCGCGCGGGGCGAAGTTTTCGGAGGCAATCATCTCCAGGGTGTTGCGCTGGCGGCCCAACTCATCTTTGAGGACGGCAGCAATTTCTGGATCCAGCTCAGAAAGGGGGGTGTTGGTCACAGATTGTGCGGAGGTATTGGACACTATGAACTCCTGTTGCATGAAGGGAACACTACTGGTCTCAGGCTACCGGTTACCGGCACTTGCTGAGTTAAAAATGACCCACGGCCCAGGCGTACGATCCGTGTTCGGTGTTCCGTGCTGCTCCCCGGTGGTCATCCACCTCACGCCAGTCACAACCCCTTAAGACTACCGCAGCCGGCACCCGGTACCCTTAAACGCGTGACCATCACTACCGCCTCGAGCCAAGCTGCCTTCGTACTCACGCTCTCCTGCCCGGATAAACCGGGAATCGTGCATGCCGTGAGCGGGGCATTGGTTGAAGCCGGCTGTAATATTACGGACTCGCAGCAATACGGCAGCCCGCATACGGGCACCTTTTTTATGCGCGTGGCCGTCACGACGACGACGTCGTTCCCGGAGTTGAGTGCCCGGCTGGACTCCGTGGCGCAAGCGTTTGGGATGGATTGGGAGCTGCACCCCGCCGGAGCCCCGCTGCGGACACTGATTATGGTCTCCAAATCCGCCCATTGCCTCAATGACCTGCTGTTTCAGCAGCGCTCTGGCGCCCTGCCCATCGAGATACCTGCCATCGTGTCCAACCACCTGGACCTCAAGGAACTAGCAGACTTTTACGGAATCCCCTTTCACCACATCCCGGTCACGTCTGACACCAAAGCGGCTGCAGAGCAGTCCCTGCGTGAGCTGATGGCAGCCAACAATGTGGAGCTGGTGGTGCTGGCCCGCTACATGCAGGTCCTCTCCGATGAACTCTGTACGGAGCTGGAAGGCAAAGCCATCAACATCCATCACTCCTTCCTTCCCTCTTTCAAGGGCGCCAAGCCGTACCATCAGGCGCATGCTCGGGGCGTCAAGATCATTGGGGCCACGGCTCATTACGTCACCGCAGTCCTCGATGAGGGCCCCATCATCGAGCAGGAAGTCATCCGAGTTGACCACGGAGATTCGCCCGAACAATTCGTGGCGATGGGCGCACATGTGGAGGGCAGGACGTTGCTTCAAGCCGTCCGCTGGCATGCCGAGCACCGAGTGCTACTGGATGGCACCCGTACCGTCATCTTCAACTAGAGCGGGCTCGTCCAGCGAAATCGGCCCGAACTCCGCCAGCTTGTCCCCCGGCCCGGGGTTATCTGGTGAGCATGCGCCACCCAAATGGTTCATGACTCCCCACACGGCGTTGAGGCCGGTAGTGACGGCACCATCGGCCCAGCCGGCGGTGAAAGAAACGTCATCCCCCGCCAGGAAGATGCCACGTTGGTGCTCCGGCAGCTCGTCCTGCTTAAAGTGAGTGAAGAGCCGCTGCTGGTACCTGTAATGGCCCGGCAGGTTGGCCTTGAACGCCCCCATAAAGTTGGGATCTGCCTCCCAGGAGACGGTAATCGGGGAACCGATGATGTGGCTGGCAATATCCACCTTGGGGTAAATCTGCTTGAGTGAGTGCAACATGAGTTCCACGCGCTCCTCCGCGGAGAGCGAGAGCCACTTGAGGGCATCGTCATTCCACGTGTAGGAGAGCAGAATCACTGCTGGCTTACCCTCGCCGTTATCCAGCAGATACGTGGCCCTGTTCAACCTGTCCGTCAGCGTCATGGACAGCACTTCTTGCCCCGTTTCTGGATCAATGTCCTTCCAGAAAGGCCGGTCCACCATCACAAACGTTTTGGAGGATTGCATATAGTGCGAGCGCTCGATGGCGGTCCACATGGACGGCGCAAAGAGAGACTCTTGCGTATCAATCCGGGTAGAGAGCAACCACGATTGGCAGGTGCTCACCACGGCAGCATAGCGGTCCCTGCGCCCACACCGCTCGGTGATTTCCAACGTTCCATCTGGCGCGCGGGTCACCTTAGCGACGGCACCGCGAGGGGCACCCGAGTGCAGAGATTCCAAGGTAGTTCCGGCTGGCCAATGCGCCATGGATTCCGGCGCTTCCTGCCACAGTGCTTCGGGCAGGCGCTGCGCACCCCCAGAGATGCTGCGATGGCCGCCGTCGGCGTCGGTGTAGACAACGCGAAGAATCTCGAGAATTGAATTCGGAAAGTCCGTATCCCAGCCACCCGTGCCAAAGCCCACCTGACCGAAGGCTTCCCTGTGCGCAAAACCAGCCTGCTTGAATGCCTCGCTATTGGCGATAAATCCGTAGAACGTCTCCTCATCGAAACGAACCAGGAGAGCATTCCAGAGCCGCTTGATGGTTGCCGTGTCGCGGGCTTTGATGGCTTCTTGCATGGCGGCGAAATCTGCTTCATCATTGATGGCTGCGCGCCATGCACGTGCCACTTCGTGAAAGAACTCCGGGAGATCGTCCTCGGTACGAGCGTAGTATTTTGCCCCTGCCAGCTCAATCACGGTGCTAGAGGTACTGGCGGACAACGGGTTGGGGAACGCCTCGGTGGATAGTCCAAGCCCGTCCACGTAGTGGTAGAACGCCTTGCCGGAAACGGGGAAACGCATCCCGCCCAAATCAGCCACCACATGTGGTGCCGCATCAAATCCAGCAGTGCGCAAACGCCCACCCAGCTGGTCTGCCTCATAGATGACGGGCTTGAGACCCATCTTCATCAGTTCGAAGGCCGTCACCAGGCCAGACAATCCAGCGCCAATGATGGCCACTTCCGTGCCATATTGTTCCTCGGGAACACTCCCCAATCCAGCGGGATGGGCCAAAAAGTGGTCATAGCTAAACGGAAAATCCGGGTTCAGCATCGAGATTTCGTGACGCACTTACTTGCCCACTTTCATTAGTTGCGCCGTCGCATTCGCCTGCTCTTCGGCGCCAATTTCACACTGCTGACGATACGTTTCCTCGCTCAATGTGGCCACCTGAGAATGTTTGCGTCCATAGCCAAAATACGCCACCACTCCCACCAGCAACCCGAGCACAAATACTAGCCAAGTCACCGAGCCAAGGTTGAGCAGCAAGTAAATGCACAGCAAGGCACCGATGAGCGGCGTAGCCAGATAGAGGGATACTCGATACCCGCGCTATATCCCGGGACATGGACAGCAGGATTCGTGTCGGCCCACAGAGCACAGTGAGCACCACGGAGAAAATCGCCATGGAGATCATGCTGGCGCGTGGCATTTCGCGTTGCAGGTTCCAGGCTGCCTCCCACGCAGTCGAGGCAGCGTCAAACCCCAGGTAAGAAAAGTACACGCGTAAAGCGGCAGCGGAAACGCCAGCGGCCCCCCTGGGCATCAGCGGCTGGAAATTTCCTGCTGTGAAAGCGCTAAAGGCGACTATGCAGAAGAGCAGCGGCACCACGGCCAACACCGCGGCTACGGAGACGGCGTATGCGAGCACCAGGCACCACGCCAAAGACCTACGAACGCTGCTGCTCCCACTGCGCGTACAGCGTCTGTCTGCTTTCAGTCACGTAGGGAACCTCTTCTCGCCCAGCCCGAATCACCTCGGGGTCAACGTGCCCAAAAATCAGCTGTGCGTCAGCGCCTGCGCTACTGATCACGCCGCCGTCGGCCCCGGCAATAATGCTGCCGCCACCAAAGGTGATACCCGCCTCCACACCGCTGTGGTTGGCGTACGCCACCACCACATGGTTTTCCAGGGCTCTGGCCCGAATCAACAGGTCAGGGACCTCGCTGAACCCGTGGGCCAACGCGGTGGGAACCAGCACCAGCTCCGCGCCGCGCAGGGCAGCGGCACGCACGGATTCGGGAAATTCAACGTCGAAGCAGATCAGCAGGGAGACTCGCACGCCATTGAGCTCAACCACGGCGGGTGGCTGATCCGAAGGATGGAAGGCATGCCGCTCATCTGGGCCAAACAAGTGCACCTTCTGGTACTGCAACACCTCAGTACCTTGTGCGTCCACCAAGGTGGCGGAGATGTACAAGCCACCGTGCCCGTCAGGGGCCGGAACACTGTAGACCAGCGCCACTCCATGGGCACTAGCAATGGCAGCTAGCTGCTGACGAAGCGCCGGCAAGGAGCATGGGTTAAACTCGGCTGCAATTCGTAGGGGGTCATAGCCCACTGGGAAGAGCTCGGGGGTGAGCAACATGCCCGCTCCCGCCTCCGCTGCGGACTTGGCTGCGGAAGCAATGGTGCGCAGGTTGCTCTCCACATCCAGGCTTTTGGCCTCCGCCTGCATCACCGCCAGGAGCATTGCCCCACCCTTCATCATTGGAGAATATTTGCTCCCACCCTACTGGGCCCCAGCCCCACGTCTTCCACTACCCCTGCAAACATGAGTAGCATCTTGGCACATGAGCCCTATCATTCCGTTTGCCGGAAAAACCCCCGTCATTGCTGACTCCGCGTTCATTGCTGCCAGTGCCAGCATTATTGGCGACGCCGAGTTGGCCGCCGATTCCAGCGCCTTTTACAACGTGGTGGTGCGGGCTGACACTGCCCCTATCCGCGTCGGTAGCGGAACAAACCTGCAGGACAACGTGGTGCTGCATGCGGACCCAGGCTTCCCCACCACCTTGGGCGCTGGTATCTCCGTTGGCCACGGCGCAGTGGTGCACGGCTGCACAGTGGAGGACAACTGCCTGATCGGTATGGGCGCAACAGTCATGAACGGTGCCGTGATCGGCTCCGGATCTCTGATTGCCGGCGGGGCCGTGGTGCTGGAAGGTGCCGTCATCCCGCCGCGCTCGCTGGTCGCTGGTGTGCCGGCCAAGGTACGCAGGGAATTGACGGATGAGGAAGTGGCCTCGGTAAGGGACAACGCCACCCGCTACGTTGCGTTGGCCGCCCAGCACCGCGAATTGCCTCAAGACTGAACGATTGACCAGCATGAGCGCCTCCTAGGTGCGGCATCGCATCGTGATGCCGCACCCCGTTATGCGTTAACTTCTTGACTGCAAAGGAAAGTTAGGGCACCCTCGTTGTATGGCCAACGACGACCCCAACACAGCAGACATCCGAGGGCGCACCCGTAACCCAGGATCACAGTCTGCACTGAGGCATCGAAATCAGCAACGAATTGTTGGCCAGCTATTGGGAAGCGGTCCCTCTACACAGGCGGAATTGTCCCGATTGACCGGCCTTTCCACGGCCACCGTATCCAACATCGTCAAGAGCATGGAACGGGATGGTCTGGTCTCTACGGCCCCCACCACCAGCTCCGGCCGCCGCGCGCTCTCTGTCACTCTCAATGGTGACGGTGCTATCGCCGTCGGACTTGATTTTGGCCGCAGCCATGTGCGCGTGGTGCTGGCCAACATGGGCTACCACGTAGTAGCCGAACGTGCCGTACGACTCCCCCTGGGGCATCTGGCCGAAGAAGGCATTGCCGCCGCCAGCACCTTACTGGATCAACTTCTCACCGAATTCTGCATTCCTCGCTCCGCCCTATTGGGAGCTGGGGCGGGGATTCCGGGCCCCATCGATAACCGCACTGGCACGGTAGTTCAGGGCGCAATTCTGCCCGAATGGGTGGGCATCAATATCCACGAGCAACTCGAAAAAGCGCTCAAAATCCCCGTCTTTGTTGACAACGACGCCAATTTGGGCGCGCTGGCCCAGGTGACGTGGGGACCACACGGCACCATTAGTAATCTGATGTTCCTCAAGATTGGTAGCGGCATTGGCGCGGGGTTGATCCTCAACGGAGCGCCCTACTACGGCGCAGTGGGTGTCACCGGTGAAATTGGCCATGCAACTATTGCTGAGCACGGCCTCATCTGCCGGTGTGGCAACCGCGGGTGCCTGGAAACAGTGGCGTCTACCGCCATCATGATCGAGTTGCTGAGCAGGGGGCAGAGCTCGCTGATTACCACTGCGGACATTATTGCCAAAGCCAAGGATAGGGACGCAGCCACCCTCCGCGTGCTGGACGACGCCGGAGTTGCCATTGGTAAGGCCCTGGCCAACGTAGCCAATCTCATCAACCCCGAAGTGGTAGTGATTGGGGGGCCCTTGGCGGAGCTCGGCGACGTGCTCTTGGAGTCAATCCGCCGCGGCCTGGTCCGTCACGCTGTACCCGTCGTGGGCGAAAATACCACACTGGCGATGTCCTCCCTGGGGCAAAATGCCGAAGCCCTCGGAGCTGCATCCCTCGTATTCCAACACGAGGGAATGACGGAGTGATCTGTGATCAACCTCTGTACTGTTATCAGTTCGTTGCGTTAAAGACTTGACGACAACGCCATGAGCTAGTTTACTTTCCAAAGACGCATTTCTTCCGCCCCCCATATCGTGGGCAAAAGAGACGCGGCAAACGAATTTGTTCGACAAAGACGTCATCCGGAGGCGAACCCCATATGGTGCCCACAAGCGCTGTCATTCTCGAGATGAACTCCATCACCAAAGAGTTCCCAGGCGTCAAGGCGCTCTCCGAAGTCTCGCTACAGGTCAAAGCCAACGAAATCCACGCCATTTGTGGCGAAAACGGTGCTGGCAAGTCCACGCTGATGAAGGTACTTTCCGGCGTATACCCCTATGGCACCTACACTGGCGACATTGTCTACCAAGGCAACATCTGCCAGTTCAAGGACATCCGCGCCTCAGAGGCCGCCGGCATCGTGATCATCCACCAGGAACTGGCGCTGATCCCTGAGCTGTCCATCATGGAAAACATCTTCCTGGGCAACGAACCCACCCGATTTGGTGTGATCAACTGGCGTGAGGCCCGCCGTCGCACCATCGAACTGCTGGCCCGAGTGGGGCTGGCGGATGATCCGGACACACCAGTCAAGGAAATCGGCGTCGGCAAGCAGCAGCTGGTAGAAATTGCCAAGGCCTTGAACAAGAGCGTCAAGCTCCTGATCCTGGACGAGCCCACCGCGGCACTGAACGAATCAGACTCTGCTCACCTGCTGGATCTGATCCGCGGGCTCAAGAGCAAGGGCATTAGCTCCATCATGATCTCCCACAAGCTGAATGAGATTGAGGCCGTGGCGGACGCCATCACCATCATCCGCGACGGCAAAACCGTGGAGACTTTGGACGTAGCCGCCGACGGCGTTGATGAGGATCGCATCATCAAGGGCATGGTGGGACGCACCTTGGAATCCCGTTTCCCGGACCACACGCCCACCATCGGAGAGGTGTTCTTCGAGGTCAAAAACTGGACGGTGGCACACCCACAGATCGCTGACCGCTTGGTCTGCAAGGGATCCAACTTCAACGTTCGCCGCGGCGAGATTGTCGGATTCGCTGGCCTCATGGGGGCTGGCCGCACTGAACTTGCTCGCTCCGTTTTTGGCCGCTCGTACGGTAAGTACCTTTCCGGCCAGATCATTAAGGACGGCAAAGAGGTGCAGCTGCGCACCGTCTCCCAGGCCATCAACGCCGGACTGGGCTATGTCACCGAGGATCGCAAGACCTTGGGCCTGAACCTTCTCGATGACATCAAGGCCACCACAGTCTCCGCAGCCCTGAAGAAGATCACGCACAACATGGTGATCAATGACGACGAGGAATACAACGTCGCTGAGGACTACCGCAAGCAATTGCGCACCAAGGCCCCCAACGTGGACGAGGGCGTCGGCAAGCTTTCCGGTGGTAATCAGCAGAAGGTTGTCCTAGCGAAGTGGATGTTCACTGACCCGGACTTGCTGATTCTGGATGAGCCCACCCGAGGAATCGATGTGGGGGCAAAGTACGAAATCTATGGCATTATCCAGAAGCTTGCGGACGCCGGCAAGGGAGTCATTGTGATCTCCTCTGAATTGCCCGAACTGTTGGGGCTTTCGGACCGTATTTACACCATCTTTGAGGGCGCCATTACCGGCGTGCTCAACAAGGACGAAGCTTCACAGGAATCCCTGATGAAACTCATGACCGCGGCCAAGAAATCCGCCTGAACGCCTGAGAAGAAGTAGGAACAAAAATCATGAATGCGCTCAAACAAATCCTCGGCGGCAATACTCGCCAATTTGGGATGATCTTCGCCCTGGTCTTCCTAGTTGTCTTCTTTCAGATCATGACAGGCGGGCTGACGCTCACCCCGGACAACGTCATCAACCTGTTCAACGGCAACGCCTACGTGCTGATTCTGGCCATCGGCATGGTGCTGGTCATCATCGCTGGCCACATTGACCTGTCAGTGGGTTCCGTGGCCGCATTTGTGGGCATTGTGGTGGCGCTGACTATGCGCGACTGGCACCTGCCGTGGTACGTCGGCATCCTGATGGGCCTGGTGCTGGGGGCGCTGATTGGTGCATGGCAGGGATTCTGGGTTGCCTATGTGGGGATCCCGGCGTTCATTGTCACCCTGGCAGGCATGTTGCTGTTCCGCGGTGCCAACCAGGCTGTGGGTCACTCCAACACGATTCCTGTTGGCGCGGACTTCCAGTACATCGGTGCCGGTTACCTGCCCGAAATTGGCCCCAACACCGGATACAACAACCTCACACTGCTGATTGGCGTCATTGTGGTGGTGGCCATCATCATTGGTGAACTTCGTGCTCGCAAGGCCAAGGCTGAGCTGGGTGGAGAAATCTCCCCAGTCTGGGTAACCGTCGCCAAGCTGGTACTGATCTGCGCCGTCGTGCTCTACGCAACCTACCTGTTCGCTACTGGCCGTCCCGGAACCTCCTTCCCCATCCCCGGCATCATCCTGGGCGTGCTGGTCCTCTTCTACGGTTTCGTATCCTCACGCACCGTTGTTGGCCGCCATGTCTACGCCGTGGGTGGCAACCGCCACGCCGCTGAACTTTCCGGTGTGCAGAGCAAAAAAGTCAACTTCCTGGTCATCATGAACATGTCCATCCTGGCCGGTTTGGCAGGAATGATTTTCGTGGCCCGTTCCAACGCCTCCGGCCCCTTTGATGGCACAGGCTGGGAACTGGACGCGATCGCCGCCGTCTTCATCGGTGGTGCCGCCGTTAGCGGTGGTGTAGGAACCGTGGTTGGTTCCGTCATTGGTGGTCTGGTGATGGCCGTCCTGAACAACGGACTCCAGCTCCTGGGAGCCGGTGCTGACCAAACTCAGATCATCAAGGGCCTGGTGCTGCTGGCAGCCGTGGCCTTCGATGTCTTCAACAAATCTCAGGGCAAGCCATCCTTTATCGGATTGCTAACCCGTGGCAAAGGCAAAGCTGCCTCGCCAGAGGTGACGGCCGACGTGGTGCCTAACAGCACTTCCGAGACCATCTCACATAGCGCCTAACTGTACTCACGCATTACCCAACAAAAGAGAAAGCGAAAAACATGTTGAAATTCAACAAGTCGCTGAAGACGCTGGCCGTCGTGGCAGCCGTTTCAGCATTGGCGCTGACCGGCTGTGGCCGGGCAGATTCATCCAGCAGCAGCAGCAGCTCCAAAGCCGGATTTGCGCAGAACTCCTTGATCGGCGTCGCACTGCCGCAGAAGACCAGTGAAAACTGGGTGCTGGCAGAGGGACTGTTCAACGATGGTCTTAAGAACGCTGGCTTCAAGCCCGATGTTCAGTTCGCCAATGGTGGCGTGACGGATCAGCAGAACCAGATCAGCTCCATGATCACCAAGGGTGCCAAGGTTATTATCGTTGGCGCCATCGATGGCGCTCAGCTGGGCACGCAGCTCAAGCAGGCCAAGGATGCTGGCGCAACCATCATCGCCTACGACCGCTTGCTGCTGAATACCCCCAACGTTGACTACTACGTTGCTTACGACAACCGTAAGGTTGGCCAGTTGCAGGGCCAGGCACTGTTGGACGGAATGAAGAAGAAGAAGGCCACTGGCCCGTACAACATCGAACTCTTCGCCGGCTCCCCCGATGATGCCAATGCAAAGGTCTTCTTCCAGGGTGCAATGGATGTACTGCAGCCCAAGATCGACGACGGAACGGTCAAGATTGTTTCCGGCCAGAAGTCGTTTGAGCAGGCGGTAACCCAGGGCTGGAAGGCTGAAAACGCTCAGAAGCGCATGGACACCTTGTTGGCCAGCAGCTACAGCAACACTGAGCTGGACGGCGTTCTCTCACCGAATGACACCTTGGCACGCGCCATCATCACCTCGGTGAAGGCCGCTGGCAAGCCGATCCCCACCGTGACCGGTCAGGACTCCGAAGTTGAGTCAGTGAAGTCCATCATGGCTGGCGAGCAGTACTCCACCATCAACAAGGACACCACCGCACTGGTGAACCAGGCGATCACCATGGTCAAGGATCTGCAGGCAGGCAACACCCCCAAGATCAATGACGACAAGCAGTACAACAACGGCGTCAAGGTTGTTCCGGCTTACCTTCTGACACCGCAAATTGTCACCAAGGAAAATGCAGCTCAGCAGTACGCAAACGATAAGACGCTTGAGCCACTCACCAAGTAATTTGTAGCTCAATCGATACCACGGGTGCCCGTGGATGGAGTTCGCTCCGTCTACGGGCCCTTTTGGTTTTAACTAGTCTCCACGTTGGCGCTCATTGGCCGGTTCAGATGCCACCGATGGTCGCCATGTGGGCTTTAATAGGTGCATGACTGCAGCCCGCTATTTCGGCACACCTCAGTGGTATTTCCCCAACGTTGACCCACGCACCACAACAGGAGATCCGTTGCGCTGGGGCGTGATCGCCACCGGCGCGATCGCGCACAAGGTCACGAGTGACCTGGCCCTCCTCGAGGATGCCGAGTTGTACGCCGTGAGCTCCCGCAGCACCGCCTCGGCCCAGGCCTTTGCGCTGCAATACGGCTTTGCGAAGCATTACGCGAACGACGACGACGTCAGTAGACCCGGTGGAAAGCTGGGCTTTGAGCGGTTGCTTGCGGATCCGAACGTGGACGTAGTGTACATCGCTACTCCGCACGCCCAGCACCATAAAATAGCCCTGGCCGCACTGCGCGCAGGCAAGCACGTCCTGTGCGAAAAAGCACTGACGATCAACGCAGCGGAGGCCCGCGAACTCGTCGCCGCCGCGGCCGAAGCAAACGTGTTTCTCATGGAAGCCATGTGGGCGCGTTTTGTCCCCGGGATTCAGCGCGCCATGGAGATCGTTGCCTCCGGAGAGCTCGGTGAGGTGCAATGGGTCCGAGCGGATCTCGGCTTCCCCTCGGTAGAAGACCCCTCAGCCCGGCTGTGGGCACCGGCCGATGGCGGCGGCGCATTACTGGATCTCACCATCTACCCCCTACTCTGGGCCTGGGGCACACTGGGGGCTCCTGATGCGGTGAATGCCGTCGGCACTAAGACTGCTCTGGGCGTGGACAGCCAGAACGCCATTACACTCAGCTACAACTCCGGCGCGATAGCCCAGCTCACCTCTTACCTGCGCTCACTGGGCCCCCGCACCGCCGTAGTCAGCGGCACCAAGGGCTACCTTCAGGCAACCGGTTCTATCAACAACCCGGATTCTTTGCGAATCTACTCAAGCCCGGAGGACTACCGGGACGAGGACTTCTCCATTGTGGGCAACGGGTACGCGTACGAGCTCCGCGAGGTCACCTGGTGCATCCAGCGCCAGCTCCGCGAAAGCCCCACCATGCCCTTGGCTGATTCGCTGGCCACCATGGAACTCTTCGACTCGGTCCGCAGCCAGCTGGGCGTCGTTTACCCCAATGACGCCCGCTAGCTTTCCTGCGGAATACTCCACACTCCACTTCGAGAACGCCTGCCCGGTCGCCGTTGATTTACCCAGCGGAAAATAGACATATTTCCCGCATGTAGGGGCCATCCCGCGATGCAAGGACGCATCGTCTGCGTTCCGTTGCTCTCGGGAGTCATACGAGCCCAGAACCGCTGGGCTGACCAACTCAGCTACCGGGTTCCGCCTGTGGATGGGACCCCTGCGGATAGCCAGTGACGCGTCGACCGTCGCGGGCGCCGTTGTCAGCAAAATGTGGGGTTACCCATCATCGTGTGGTCCGCAGATTCGCTGGACCGGCAATCCAGAAACGCCACCACCGTGGACCACCAGGCCGAGGTGGTCTCGAAGCTGCGGCAGGCCGGGTACAACCTAGTAACGGTCCCCCAGCTTCTGAGGGGCATCGATCTCAAACAATGCCTGTGGAGCGCAAGTCGACGCCACATGGGCCTTTACGAACTCGACCAGCGACGGTGTGCGGATCTCGACAGACTGAGCTACGGGGCAGAGTGAGGGGTAGACAGGAAGAAGAAAGCAGGCCTACGCTAACTTCACTAAAGGGACGCCCAAAACGACAGACCGGGGGAGGTCGAATGGTCACACCAGACCCAGCCGCCATTTGGTCACGCCGCCGGTGGCTTCGAACCGTCTTGCTGGGCGGCGTCGTTGCTGGCGTCTGGCTCACCCTGACCGCCGTCGGCGCATCAGCCGCCCCCGTAAGTCCGTCTAGCACACCAACACCTCCAGCTGGGCTCATGGGTGGCGTCAGCTCGCTGTTGCAGCCAGTGCTGGGGCTAGCGGACCACACCGTAGCTTTCGTGCCCCTGGTCGGTTCTGCGGTTGGCCCTGTGACAGACCAATCCCTCACTGCCCCTATTCTCAGTACCGTCGGTACTGTGACCGCCCCCGTGCTCAGCGCCGTGGAGCCGGAGACGGCGCCCGTCCTGAAAATCATTGATCAAGTGACGCAACCCGTACTGGGAATTCAGCTGAGCGGCCCTTCAGCACCCGCCATCACGCCCCCACCGCCACCAGTTGTTGTACCG
>JABBNV010000026.1:16530-18203 GCA_019352125.1 Acidobacteriota bacterium
CCCGTCGAGTGCCACGGGCGGTGCATCCGCAACAGGCAGCAAAACCAACTCACCTGGGTCGACACCGCTGAACAATGGCTCTCTGGATACCCTGAACTCAGCGTCACGGCTGCTGCCCCCACCAACACCAATTTCGGACCTGCCGGCGTTCAACCGAGTGCAGAACTCCGCCGTCGCAGTTGCGCAGGCAACCGAACCGGGGCTGCTGGCGCGGCCAGTTCCCACCGGCCCCTTTGATCCTGTTTTACCCGAGCCCGCCCTAGGACCGGCATCCAGCGCTTGCACCAGTAGTTATCTGGGCGGCGGACCACCGCCAGGTGCGGCTGACGTCGTCAATAATTTGGCGGGCCCAGCCCTCAACATAGGCGCTCCGACCAAGCCCGCCGATTGGCCCACGCCTGAGGCCGAGAACAACAATCCGGGGGCCAGCCCCGACTGAAATGGCCTACGTCTGCCCGGATTGAGGTCCAGGATGCCAGACGACGGCTAGACCCACCGCGTATCCGCGGTGGCAACACATTTCAGTCAGGAGAATTACCATGCATGTCATCATTCGACGCTCGCTCTACGGCGCCCTCTTCACCGGGGGCATGCTGGCCCTCGGAGCTGGCGCTGCTTCTGCAGCAGAGGCCCCCAACACCGCCAGTTACCCCAGCGGCAGCCAAATCGCAGCGCCTATCACTGTTCCAGTCACGATCAATGGGAACGCCCTGTCTCTGCTCGGCCAAGGCGTTGCAGCGCCTGTGGCTGCGCCAGCTGCGGCAGACCCGCCCGTGGCGCAATCCGGTTCCAGCACTACCAACCTTGGTCTACTGGGCGGGTTAATCGGAAATGTTCACGTTGCAGCACCCATCACCGTTCCTGTGACCATAGGCGGTAATTCAGTAGCTGCACTGGGCAACGCGGCCGCTCCGGCTCCCGCAGCCGCTCCAACCGCCACTCCGGCGCCGGCAGTGACGCAAGCTGCACCACCAGCGGCCGATGCAGCAACCACCGGGACTCCCAGTGGTGTGCTGGACGGGTTACTCGGAAATGTTCAGGTTGCAGCACCCATCACCGTTCCTGTGACCGTAGGTTGTAACTCGGTGGCAGTGCTGGGTGGAGCATCTGGAACATGCCCATCCTCAGCTTCCGCAGCGGCTCCCAGCACGCCGGTGGTTCAGACTGGTGGGACAACTGCAGGCGGCGGACTCCTTGGCGGGATCTTGGGGAACGTAGGGGTTCGGGTGCCTGTCACTGTTCCGGTTGCCGTTGGCTGTAACTCGGTTGGCGTCTTGGGTAGCACCTCCAACCTTTGCCCGTCTGTGGCTGCTTCGGGGACACCGGTAACTCCCGGTACGCCCGTAAACCCGAGCACTCCCGCGAGCCCCGCAACACCACAGACACCTGCTACGCCGCTTGGGGACCCGACCGGCGGAACCGGCCTGGTCACTAACCTGTCCTCGTCCGTAGTGCCTTTGGCCGCTTCGGCTCCTTCAGCACTGGCCGCTACTGGAGCCACTACGTGGGCGCCCTTGAGTGTGGCGCTTTTGTTGCTGCTCGCGGGGACTGGTTTGCTGCTGGTCCGTCGCCAGCTGGCACCGGTGAACCAACCGATACCGGCACGCAGCAGCTAACAGTGAGGTGTGTCAAGGATGTGAGACAGTCGGGTAGTTTCTTTTCGGTCAGGCAGC
>JABBNV010000324.1 GCA_019352125.1 Acidobacteriota bacterium
TGGCAGCCACTGATTCCCGTCGCTTCACGGGTATGTGCCCTGCCGTATACCGCTTTGCTCCATTGCGAATGACGGCCCAAGACCGTGCCAGCATTCACGGGCTCAACGAGCGCGTCAGCATCGCCGCATTGGCCGAAGGCGTGCAGTTTTACCGTGAATTCCTGCAGCGGCTCAACACCCTCTAAAATCGAGTACGTCCTCACCTACTCCACCCCGATTCCAGGAGCCAGCTTGCAGCGCACGGTGTCAAGCCAACTGTCATTTTCCACCGCGGCGAATACGTCCGTGGTGCTGGCCATTTCCGTAGCAAATGCCGAGTACGACGGCGTGGCGGAGCAGCTGAGCGTGGTGGTGGACGGGGAGCCGGTCACGCCCATTGAGGTGGCGGACAAGCACGGTGGCCGGCTGCATACTTTTAGCGTGGCCGAACCCGCAGAGGTAGTGGTTAACTACAATGCCGTCGTCACGGGGAGTGCGCCGGCGCCAGCAATCTCCCCAGCGGACGCCATTACGTATGTGCGGCCCAGCCGGTACGTGGAATCGGATAAGTTGCTTCCCACCTCGTACGCGGAGTTTCCAGACCTTTTGGGCGCGGCTCTAGTGCCAGCGGTTCGAAATTGGGTCAACAAGGAATTGCGCTACGTGCTTGGTTCATCCCGGGGGACGGACGGGGCGGTTGAAACGCTGCTGCATCGCCGGGGCGTGTGCCGTGACTACGCACATTTAGCCATAGCGTTGCTGCGTGCCAAGGATGTTCCAGCGCGGTTGGCGGCTGTTTACGCCCCCGGGCTCAGTCCCATGGATTTTCACGCAGTTGCCGAGGCCTGGATCGATGACCAGTGGCAGGTCATTGATCCTACGGGGCTTGCGCCGCGCGAGGCGATGCTGCGCATTGCTACGGGGCGCGACGCATCAGATACTGCGTTCTTGTCCACCGTGGGCGGGGCGTTGACCTTACACAAGATGCACGTCACCGCCACCGTTGATGGTAATTTGCCCGTGGAGGACGCTGCCGCAGTGCTTCGACTGCGATAGCGCCACACATCAGTTACCGGCGAGCGTCCCTTGCCGCCGTCGAGCGAACCTGCGGCTGTTGCTGTTCCACCGCTACCCGCAGCTTGTCGCTGAGGGTCTTCAGGGCCGCGAGTTCATTGCTGGTCAGCGCTGGCCCTATCAGTGCGTCGATTTCGCGGACGTGTTCCATGCCAATCTCGCGCTGCAACTTCCGCCCCGCCGAAGTAAGCCCCACCAACACCCCACGGCGATCTTCCGCGACGGTTTTTCGTTGAAGCAGCCCTGCGCGCTCCAAACGGTCCACCATGCGGGAAATGCTGGGCTGAGTGATCAGCGCGTGGTCTGCCAGCTCGCTGAGTCGCACCCACCCCGTGTTGCACTTGGAGATATTGAACAACAGATCGTATTCGCGAATACTCAGCCGTTTGAAGATGGGGTCCACTTGCAGCCGGCGCATCACTGCCACTTGGGCTCGGAAGAGGGATTCCCAGGCCTCGGCCGCTTCGCGCTGACGTTTGGAAGGTCCAGGCATTTAGTCCCCGTCCTTTACTGTGGAGCCGGTAACTTTTGGAGTGGAACCCGAGGTCTTCGCCTGTGCCATTTCCCGGAGTTTGGCTTCCTTCCTTACAGCGAAGGTGGGGCCGTCTGGAACGTGAGCCGGCTTACGCGCAGCAAATTCCTTGCGAAGCACCGGCAAAACGTCCGAGCCAAAAAGATCCAGCTGTTCCAGCACGGTCTTCAGCGGCAACCCAGCGTGATCAACCAGGAACAGCTGGCGTTGGTAGTCGCCAAAGTAGTCGGCGAAAGCCAAGGTCTTTTCAATCATTTGTTCGGGGCTGCCCACGGTGAGCGGCGTTTGTGAGGTGAAGTCCTCCATGGAGGGGCCGTGACCGTAGACAGGAGCGTTGTCAAAGTAGGGGCGGAATTCGCGCACGGCGTCCTGAGAATTGCGGCGGATGAAGAACTGGCCGCCCAGACCAACAATGGCTTGGTCCGCTGCGCCGTGGCCGTAATGAGCGTAGCGCTCTCGGTAAAGACTGATCAATTGCTGGTAGTGCTCTTTCGGCCAGAAAATGTTGTTGGCAAAGAATCCGTCACCGTAATAGGCGGCAATTTCTGCCACCTGCGGGGTGCGAATGGAGCCGTGCCAGACAAAGGGGGCGACGCCGTCGAGCGGGCGTGGTGTTGAGGTAAATCCCTGGAGCGGGGTGCGGTACTTACCGCTCCAAGTCACTACATCTTCGTCCCACAGACGGCGCAGCAGGTGATAATTCTCAACGGTCAGTTCAACGCTGTCCGCCATGTTCTTGCCGAACCACGGGTATACCGGTCCGGTGTTTCCGCGGCCCAGTACCAAATCCACGCGGCCGTCAGCAACATGCTGCAACATGGCGAAGTCTTCGGCGATTTTCACCGGGTCATTGGTAGTGATCAGCGTGGTGGTGGTGGAGAGGATGATCTTCTCAGTCTGGGCAGCGATGTTGGCCAGCAGTGTGGTGGGGGAGCTGGGGTAGAAGGGCGGGTTGTGGTGCTCGCCAGTGGCGAAGACGTCCATTCCGACTTCTTCGGCATGCTTGGCGATGGTGGTGATGGCCTTGATACGCTCATACTCGGTGGGCGTGGTCCCATTAGTGGGGTCCATGGTCATGTCACCGACACTGAAAATTCCGAATTGCATCGAGCTGCCCTTCCTTTGTGCGCTATATTTCAAGCGCTGAGCCAGGCCGTTATGCCCAGTTCCTAATTATATGCGTTTGCATCTAATATACTCCTAACCTGCCATGTGGCGTCGATGTTCCCGCCTGCAGTGTGAGTCGCGCCAT